>JAWAXC010000003.1 GCA_038897115.1 Sulfolobales archaeon
GGGTATCGTTATAAGATTTAGGGATAGGGATCTAGTCTTTCATAAGAGGACATGTGCTGTGAAATTCCTCAGAGAGCTGATCCCCCTGCTTCAGCAGGACTGCGCCAGCCCCGTGGAAAGGGTTCTCGAGAGCTTTTCGAGGGCTATTGAGGAGGGGAGGAGGGAGAAAAGGATTCCAGGTACATAGCGGATCTTGAATAAACCTTTTAAACCTCTAATGCTAAACTATTTAAATGGCGGCGTTATTGCGGCTAATAGCTAGAGCAAGCGAGGAGCAGGATATAGCGTGCATGGATGGGGAGGATAGGGCTATAGCATCTCTCCTTCATCCAAGGGTTGCTAGGCTGATATGTGAGAGGGGTTGGAGACAGCTCACACCTGTGCAGAGGATAGCTATTCCGAGGATAATTGAGGGGGATAATGTGCTGGCCATGGCTCCAACTGGGCATGGGAAGACCGAGGCTGCGATGCTACCAATACTATCTCAGATGATGAGCATGGATAGGGATCCGGGTGATAAAGGGATATATGTACTCTATATAACGCCTCTCAAGGCGCTCATAAACGATCTAACGGTTAGGATCGAGTGGTGGGCCTCAAGACTTGGCTTCACAGTCGGTAGAAAACATGGTGATGTACCACAGGTGGAGAGGGTTAGAAGGCATAAAGCAGTGCCGGAGATATTGATAACCACTCCCGAGAGCCTCGAGATAGATCTCGACTGGTCCACTAAATTCAGAAAATACTATTCAAAGATCTCATGGGTTGTCATAGACGAGGTTCACGAGCTAGTTGGAACCAAGAGAGGTGCCCAGCTAGCCGTTCTACTCGAGAGACTCTACCAGCTCTCGGGAAGGGATTTCCAGAGGGTTATGCTATCAGCAACAGTAGGGGATCCGGAGAGTGTTGCGAGATATTTCACGGGATCCTCTGCAAGGAATCTTTCAATAGTTAGGGGAGGTGGTGATAAGGATCTTAGCTTCTCTATAAGACTTGTTGGGGAGGATTCAGAGGATCCTATAGAAGCCGGTATTAAGGAGGTTGCGAAGAATATAGAGCCCCCGACACTTATCTTCACAAATAGCAGATATATAGCCGAAAGGATCCACGAGGGTCTTGAGAAGATGGGCTTTAAGAAGATGGCTGTGCACCACTCATCAGTCTCCCACGAGCTTAGAGAGAATATTGAGAGGAGCTTGAGGAGCGGTGATATAGAGGCTGTGATAGCCACGAAGACCCTGGAGCTTGGAATAGATGTTGGATGTATAAATAAGGTGATAATGTTTAGACCCCCTGGACAGGTTGTATCGCTACTCCAGAGGGTTGGGAGATCTGGTCATAGCGTTGGGGAAACATCTAGGGGCGTTATCATAGCTCTTGATAGTATAGACACACTAATCGCAGCATCTCTGATAGCGCTTCTATCCGAGGGCTATATCGAGAAGCCATATATGATTGAGAACCCCCTAGACGTCTTAGCTAGAGAGATAGTGGGTTGGATCCTAAGGGGTGGGGATGCGAGTCTAGACACGATATATAGGGTTGTTAAGAAGGCATATCCATTTAGAAATCTCGAGTGGGGTGTATTTGCTGAGGTAGTTTCAGAGCTGGCTCGAAACGGCGTGCTTGAATACTCTGGCAACAATGTTGTGAAGATTGGGAGGAACTTCTTCAACATCTGGAGATTTGATCAGAAGTGGAAGAGCTCTAGGATGTTTACAGAGTTCTTCACCTTCATATCAGAGAGCACCATGTTTGCTGTGAGGAGTGGTGATAAGGTGATAGGATATCTAGACGATCACTATGTGTTTAGGATCCTAAGGGTTGGCGATGTGATAAGGATTGGTGGAAAGCTGTGGAGGATCTCGAGGATAGATGAGGATAACATGGTGATAGATGTTTCTCCAACTGATGAGAGCGAGAGCCTTATACCCCTGTGGAAGGGCGAGGCCCCAACAAGATCTAGGGCTGTTGCTGAGAAATTCTACGAGCTACTCTCAAGGGGCTTTAACTACACGAATATCCTGGATCAGGGATCTATATCCCTTATCGAGGGATCTATAAGGGAGCTAAGATCTTGGTTCCAGAGGAAAGGGGTTCCTATACCGAGTAGGGATACCATTGTGATCGAAGATCTGGGGGATGAGGAGGTTATCCTCTACCCCTTCGGAGACAAGCTGGGCGAGGCTATAGGTTATCTCCTGCTATATATAGCTTCGAAGAGGGAGGGTATGGATGTTGGCGTGAGGATCGCTCCCTATGGGATCTCTATCAAGGCTAAATCAACAGGATTCAAGGATCTTCTGAAGGAGGTTGGCTCAGGAGAGTTTGTGGATGAGCTGATGTCCGAGGCTCTTAGGAGGAGCCCAAAGCTATCTATAAAGATCAAGGAGATCCAGCATAGCTTCGGATATCTAGGGAAGGTTCCTGAGGAGTCTATAGTTTTTAGAGAGGCAGTGAGGCAGATCCTAGAGGATCTAGAGTCTGAGGGGAGTCTAAGATCCTTCTTCGAGGGGATCTCAAGTGGGAAGATAAAGATCGTTAGGATCTCGAAGTCGGGAGAGACATCGCCTATCTCGAAGAAGATCCTCTCCATGCCCCTTATAAGGCCATGGCTAAGAGATATAACATATCTCATAGCAAAGCTTCTAAAAGGGTTTGCAATGACAGTTACAGAGATAGCTGAAGCCCTAGAGCTCCCTGAGAAGGTTGTGGAGAATAAGCTGAAGGAAATGAGGAAGAACAAGCAATATAGGGTTGTCCAGTTCAAAGACATAGATACTGGCGAGTGGAGATGGGCCTTAGCAGAGGATCTAGAGGAGCTTTCGAAATCCCCTGAGTTCCAGTCATGCTTTATCCATACAGGGCTATACGATCATATTGAGTGCTCACTGAAATATGAATATGGATCTGCGCAGGTTAAGTTCGTTATAAAGACAAGTGATCTTGAGGAGGGTCTTAAAAGAATCCTAGAAAACGTCTCGGTAGAGGAGATCTATGAGGTGAGGGTATCACCTGTTAATGTGATGAGCTATAGAGATGCTTCGATAGCATATTATAATGTTCCTAAGGAAGCCCTACCCTATGTGATAAGAAATGCAATAGCATATATAGAGAAGACTAGTACTGAGTATTAGTGAGGCTAGCTAGTGTGATGGCTATCTTTCCAAACAGATCTATATAGGAGGCTATGAGATCTTCAATTTCTTTCGGGAGCTTGGGTTCAACAACTATGTCATCCCTACCAATTAGCTTTAAAGCCTCCATCCATCTGTCAGATAGATCCCTTGGATATGTGATCAGATATTTAACCTCTCCGAAGAACTTCTCACCAGCAATCATCGCTAGATCGTTAATCTCGGTATAGCTACTTAGAATCTTCAGGTGCTCGATCCCCATAGAACCCCTTATAACGGCAATAAAGTCGAAACCCCCCCTGCCTCACATGTAGAAGAATCCTCGCCTCTCTCTTCAGACTCTTCACATGTGTTCCAACCAAGTTTATTATAGACCATCTATCATGGCCCGCCAAAGCTAAAAAATACATATTCTATTGGAGTGATTATTTCTCCACAGGGCAATAAACCTAAATAGCCTCTATATACTATACTAGAGTGTGAAGGGATAATAGCTAGTTGGCCAGCTTGTTCCACCAGATTATAGCGTTTGCTGTACTGCTATACCTTATATCTGCTCTTGTGGTGAGGGCTAGATGGCCTTGGATCCCTGTGTGGGCTATAATGGCTCTTGCCTCGTTTGTGGTTGTGATTTCTGGCATCGTGCCTATTGATCAGGTTGGCGGTGTTATAGATCTTAATGTTGTGCTCTTCCTAATAGGGATGTTCAGCTTGGTATCTCTTGCCGAGTCATCCGGTCTGCTGGGGTATTTCACATCTATGATATTATATAGGGTTAGGGATGTGGGGCTTCTGATCTATGTATCGGCGTTTATCTTTGGATTCCTCTCAGCCATAGCTGTTAACGATACTATAGCCTTGATGGGGCCTCCAATAGCTTATTCCATAGCCAAAACAGCTGGGATCAATCCCGAAGCGATCTATCTTTTACTAGCATTCTCAATAACCATAGGCTCTGTCATGACACCTATAGGCAATCCCCAGAATGTTTTAGTAGCTATACAATCTGGGATGATCGCTCCCTTCATAAAGTTTGTAGAATATCTTGCGATACCTACTCTATTGAATCTATATCTAACAGCATATATGATCAAGAAAATCTATGGGATAGGATCTCCTAGGCTGGATCTATCAGCTATTCCGAGGGAGCAGATATTGAGTAGTAGAGATGCAGTTCTATCCCTTATCGGGTTGGTCGCAGCAATCGCCTGGCTTGTGATTAATGATGTGATGGAGCTTATAGGTCTTCCACATATAAGTGAGAGGGGCTTCATACCATTTATAGTTGCTGCGGGGATCTATATATTCTCCAGCAATCCGAGGAAAACACTGTCTAGCATCGATTGGGGGACAATTGTGTTCTTCATAACAATGTTCATAACAATGGAGGGTATATGGAGAAGCGGGATCCTGAACCCCCTCCTAGCACTACTACTCCCAGAAAAGCTTTCAGGGATAGAGGGTATAGCCATGATCTCTGCTGTCTCTGTAATGCTGAGCCAGCTCCTCAGCAACGTGCCCTTCACAAAGCTATTCATACAATATATGCACCAGCTAGGCTATGGGGGAGGAGATGTAGAAGCCTGGATCACCCTTGCAATGGCATCAACAATAGCTGGGAACCTAACTATTCTAGGTGCAGCATCAAATATAATAATATTGGAGTCACTTGAAACAAGGTTTGGAGCCTCAGTCTCATTCATAAGATTCCTAAGAATCGGATGCATAGTAACAGCAGTAAATCTAGCCATATATATACCCTATATATATATCTATAGCATCATCACACATCAAAAGGTGTAGAGCATCTTATGCTAAACCCCCCTCCAAGATATAATCGGACTAACCTCCTCCCCACCCTGAAGGGCTGAGACTTTCAGTTGTAACAGACCTTCAAGCTACAGCTAGAAGCTTACTCTTTAGAATGGGAATAGGGTTGGATGATGGGGGTTATAGCATTTTCTTCAAGGTTTTTCACAATAGCGGATCAACACTAGCTGCTTAATCCCCACTATGTGGCTTCCAAGGAGCAATAGCTTATATAGTGTTTCATTGATATCCTATATAACTAAAAGATATTCGAAATATTAGAAGCAGAGGATAGCATCTAAACATTATGGGGGTTCCTGGCTATAGGATGTTGTTGAATAGATTCTCTCATCATTGGGGCCGCAGAAGATCACAGCTGGTTCTGGCTCGAGCTTCTCCCCAGTTCTTGGGTCTTTTATGTGTGCCTCTAGAAGCTCTCTTGCAGATAGTTGTGTATATCTAAGATTACTTCCCTCAATATGAACTATATAGCCTCTGATCTCCTTTATAGGTAGTCCTGTGATCTCGTCGATCTCTTTTCTAAAACTCCTAAGAAGGATCGTTAGGATCTTACTCTGCAGAAGAGACTCCTTAAACCATCTATAGAAATCAGGCCATAGGCGAGGATTGGCTCCATATATAACGAAGCCGTCCTTCAACTTCTTAGCATCCCACTTTATGATCTCTTGATCACCTATTTTTTCAAGGCCCATGTTATAGAGCTCGATAACAGCATTTTGAAGATCTCTCCAAGATCTTGGTCTCGAGAGCTTCGTACCTGCTATTGTGAGTATAGCGTCACTATATATATGTCTCTCGATCTCCTCTAGAAACTCTTTAAAGCCTAAAAGCTCTCCCACGATTTTACTTCTCTCCCTCCTAGTATATGAGATCAGTCTCGATATCTTCTTAGCCTCTCGAGCTATAACTTCTTTGAATAACTCTATAAGATCATTAAGAGATCCGCTATACTCATCCAGATACACAGAATCCCCTATCTCTACCTTAAAGAAGAAGAGACAATCATCTCTTTTGTAACACCACCTATCATACTCAATTATATCGAATGGCACGTAAACCCCTAGCTCTTCTTCATATCTCTCTATCTCTCTAGCGATCTTCTCCACATCCCCCCAAAGCCTTTTCCTCCTAGCAAGCTCCTTGGATAGATACTCTCTAAACATATCTCTCTGATCTTTGGGAGCGCTGTTTATAAACTCAAGAATATCCTTTGCGGTAAAGATCTCACCAGATGGTACGTTGATCTGTGTTACGTCTCTGCCCTCTCTAATTATTCTTTCTAGCTCCTTCCTAACTTGTTCGATAAGATCCTTGGAATCGTCCAGCATACCAACAAGATCCAGGGTGTAGTCAGCATAGGCTCTAATCCTCTCCTTAAGCCTTCTGATCTCCTTCATCCTCTTCCTATACTCCTTCGAGCTATAGGGGCTATGCTTGGGCAAACCCTGCTTACCAAGGGTATCTATAGAGCAAGCTAATATATCTATGGCGACGTGGATATCTATCTACAATCCTTAACAGGTTATGATCGCTTAAAGACTAATTTAGCAAGGCTAGGGTCTTTTGTATTTCCCCCCTTACCTAGTGTATTATGGGTGGTGCTTGTTATGGAGGCTTGGGGGGAGCTGGTTAGAAGTATGGGTGGCATCTCCAGAGCTATAGATCATATTAGGTCTTCGGGAGAGGATCCTGCTGAGCTCTTCAACAAGTATTTCCTAGCTGTGGAGCCTGTCTATAGATTTATAGGGGTTAGGATCAAGGAGCTTGGTCATGGATATGCTAGGGCTGAGTTCGATATAAGGGATGAGATTAAGAGGTGGGGAGGTATTGTGCATGGGGGTGTGGTTATGACTGTTATCGATATGGTTATAGGGGTTGCTGTTATGACTGTAAACGATGGTGTGGATCAATATACGGCTGAGTTGAAGGTGAACTTTCTAGAGCCTCTGAGGGTAGGGCCTTTCACAGCTATTGGGAGGGTTATTAGAAGGGGCGGTACTCTAGCTGTTGGGGAAGCCGAGGTATTCGACGGGAATAATGTGTTATGTGCTAAGGGTATAGGCACTTGGTTCCTTGTTAAGAGGCGGGTGTAGCGAGGATCTCTCTTGAAGATCTTTATAGTAGATCTTGGTGCGATACATATACATAGCGAGAGGGAGCTTAAGAGCCTAGCAATACAGCTAGAGCTATCAGCCTCATCGATAAAAAGAGAACCCTCTTACAGGCTATATGCTGTAGCCCCTATGAAGACAGCTGGGATTGAATATATAGAGAGGTCTTCACTGAGATCCGGCTATACATTATATATAGCTCCTCTAGAGAAGATCCTAGATATGCTCGGTGCTAAAAGGGTGATGGTGCTAGACCCATATGGAGAGGCAGATCTAAGAGTCGAGGATCTGGAGTGGGCTGAGGCGATAGTGGTCGGCGGGATTGTTGATAGAACACCAATAAAAGGGCTAACAACAATGCTGAGAAACATGAATATCCCATGGGCGCCTTCTAGGAGGATAAGGCTTAGAGGATCTCTGCTCGGTGTGCCTGGTGAGATAAACAATATAGTCTCGATCGTTATCAAATCCCTCGAGACAAGGGATATAGAGAAATCTGTGAGAGAGGTGCAACCTAGGCGAGACGCTGTTATAAGGGCTTCTGCAGAGCTCAACAGAATCCTTGCTAGAAGGCATATCACATCTATAGAGGATCTCATAGAGATCTATAGGTCTCTATCGAGCTGGCTAAACCTAGATGAGCTTGGAATGTTCAGAGCCCTTCTAAAATCAGGTAGAGGGGATCTTGCAAAGATATGGAGAGAAAAGATTCTACAGAGAGCCATTTCAACCAAGAATTCCCCACAGAATTAGGGGTTTAAGTTTGATATTGAAGTGCCTATGTCTTCTCCCCATGAAAAGGGGGGTTTATTTATGTTAGAGGTGGAGATATTCCATATACTCTATTGGGGCCGGTGTTGAGGAGACCCTTCTAGCCTCCTCTCTCTTCAACTCTATATATGTCTCTATAAGCTCCTTTGGGAATGCTCTCAATAGATATTTATAGTCGCTCTCAAGATTATCTAGAGCCTCGTCTAGGCTTCTTGGGAGGCTTTTGATGCCGAGCTGCCTCCTCCTCTCAGGTGTCATCTTATATACGTTCTCATCAACAGGGTCTCCGGGATCTATTTTCCTCTCGATCCCATCGATCCCTGCTAGTATTATGGCTGAAACAGCTAGATAGGGATTGGATGTAGGGTCTGGAGGTCTATACTCGATCCTCTTTCTATCCCTCGACATGGCTATTGGTATTCTGACAGCAGCACTTCTATTAGATCTACCCCATGTGAGGTAGACAGGTGCCTCATATCCCGGTACCAGCCTCTTATAGCTATTAACAGTTGGGGATACAATAGCGGATAGGCTTGGGCCGTGCTCTAGAAGCCCGCCTATGAAGTATCTGCAAACCTGGCTAATCCCGGCATATCTATCGCCATCGTCGTGGAATATGTTAACACCGTCTCTCCAGAGGCTTACATGTATGTGGAGACCGGAGCCATTATCGCCCCAGAATGGTTTTGGCATGAAGAGTGGTTGTAGGCCTAGCCTCCCCAAGATCTTTCTGATCCCTAGTTTAACTAGCTGGATGGTATCAGATACATATGTTGGGGATCCTCCTGCGAAGTTAAGCTCAAACTGTGATGTAGCCACTTCGTGGTGGATAACCTCAGCCTTGATCCCCATAGCCTCTAAGCCCTTGATTATCTCTGTAACAGCCTGTTCAAACCTGCCTTCTAGGGGCATTTGATAGCTCCTCTTAACTGGGAAGAGATGCTCGAGGGCCATCTCGTGTGAGAACACCTCTAGCCTCTGGCTATAGACACCCTTACTCCTCTCTATCCCAACATCTACCTTATCGACTATGAAGAACTCAGGCTCAGCAGATACTAATGCCTCGTAGCCCCAGCCTCCTAGAACCTCCTCTGTTTTCTCAGCAACGAGCCTCGGATCCCTTGAGAATCTCTCCCTCCCCTTATAGACCCTCGATAGCACCACATATCTCCCAGCCTCCCATGGAGCCCTAGCTAGGGTGCCTTCTATAGGGTATAGGAATAGATCGCTATCCTCAACCCCTGTAAAGCCATATACAGAGCTCCCATCGGTCTTACCAATAACCTCAGATATCTTTGAGACCCTCTCCTCATCTATTCTATAGCTAACAGTTCTTAGCACGCCTAGGAGGTCTGTGAACATTATGTCGAGCCAGATCTTCCCTCCCAAGCTAATCACTTGGTAAGTTTTACCTACTATGGATACTTAAACACCCACCATGGGATCACCGATAAACGTTCAAAAAAGGGCCATAAATCAATGGCATCTATATGTAAAGTTAACACTTATAACAGCGAGCACAATATAAATTGGTGGGTCTGTTGAGGCCAGGGCTGGACGAGCTGGATATAATGATCCTTGAGAGGCTTTTGAAGGACTCGAGGAAGAGCCTTAGAAGCATTGCTAAGGAGATCGGGACACCCACCTCCACGGTTCACGAGAGGGTTAAGAGGTTGGTGAAGATGGGGGTTATAAAGAGGTTTACAGCGGAATTAGATACAAAGGTTCTCGGTATGGATGTCACAGCCTTGATACTTGTCTCGGTAGAGGGTGCCTATATAACAGAGGTTGAGAAGGCTCTCTCAGCATTTGAGCAAGTGGTAGCAGTATATGATATAACGGGCGAGTTCGATGTAGCTGTGATAGCTAAGTTTAGAAGTATTGATGAGCTAAATAACTTCATCAAAGCGGTGCTTAAGATGCCCCATGTGAAGAGAACAGTTACAAGTGTTGTCTTCAATGTTGTAAAGGAGAAGCTGTGCATAGACTCTCCAATTCTAAAATGATCATCAATGTACCCCCAAATTTTGATCGAGATCTAAGTAACCTTTTGATCTATTGTTACAAATGAAAACCTCCTTTTAAGTGGGAAGGGGATTAGAATGTAGCGTCGAATAAATAGAGAGTTGATGAGCATCTCAAGAGGATCCTCGGGGCCAAGGGCTCAGAGATTTCTAAATGATAGGAAGCTCTTTATAAGCTTTAATATATTGTAGTACTTAACCCTTCTCCTAGCTATCCCAGCATCTGCGAGGGCTTCTAAAGCACATAGATATCCTGGGACACCGCTTACCCCACCGCCTGGGTGCATGCTCGAGCCGCATAGGTATAGGCCTTTAACAGATGTTCTATATTCTGAGAGCTCTCTATCTGGTCTATTGTTCCAAAGCTGGTCTGGTGTCATGCTTATATGAAATATATTTCCTCCGGGGACTTGGAACATCTCCTCTATATCCCTTGGCGTTATTACGAGTATCTTCTCCACATTCTTTCTAAATCCCTCGTAGTAGTTGTCTAACACGGTGAAAACCCGATCTACTAGTTTCTCTCTATCCTCGGCACCCCAGTTCCCCGGGGATCTTCTGCTTGTATATTGGATGAATAGGGATGCTATGTGCCACCCTTCTGGAGCTACTGATCTATCTACATAGCTCTGTACATTAACAGAGATCCAGGGATATCTACTCATGCCCTCGGAGAGAGCGTCTATATATGCTCTCTCAACATAATCCATCGACGGAATCGTTATAGCTGAAGATCTATATGCGAGATCTTCATAGCCAGCATATTTCCCAGCAAGCCTTGGAAGGCTCCTCATAGCGACAACGATTTTGGAAGATGCTCCCAAGCTTCTCAGGTTTCTAAGCCTTCTAAGAAGATCTTCATCAATGCCAGCCCCAGGATCTAGGAGCTTGAGCATGGTAGTTCTCACATCAGCGCTGCTGAGCACAAGCCAGGAATCGTATTGCTTGCCACCAGCTATGACCCCCTTTACAAATCCAGCCCTGCTAACAATGATCCTCTCAACCTCGACACCGAGATAGATATCAACATCCAGCTCAGAGCATCTCTTAGCAAGAACCTCTGAAAGGGCTCCCATACCCCCCTCGACATATCCCCACTGACCCCTAACACCTGTTATATTCCCCATATAGTGGTGGGCCATCACAAGGGAGGATCCAGGTGTGTTTGGCGATATCATCTCACCCACGAGTGCGTCCTCCACCAGGGCTGCTTTGACCTCCTCGGATTCGAAGTACTCGTCAAGCACCTTCGATGCGGGTGCAGCTATGATCCACGAGAGCTCCTCTATATATCTCATCAGCTCATCACCCCCATGCTTAGCAATCCCCATGATCCTCCTGATAAGCTCCACAGTATCCTCGATGTTGAGGGGCTTGCTCATATATATCGCATCAAGCACAGCGCCTACGAAGCTCCAGAGCTTGCTCCACCTTAGATACTGCTTGGAATCCCTCTCGGAGAACCTAGCGATCTCCTTAGCAGTCTTTGAAATATCACTCCATATACTTAGGATCTTCCCCCCGTCTAGGAACACAGTCATCCCGGGATCCTTAGGCAATATCCTAAGCCCCCTCTCAAATAGCCCTAGCTCGCTTGCAATCTCTCTCCTAAAGAGGCTGATCACATAGGCCCCGATAGGTACTCTAAAGCCAGGCCAGATCTGGGGTGAGGAGGCCATACCACCTAGGAAGTTATTCCTCTCAAAAACAGCTACCTTAAGCCCTCTCAATGCGAGGGTGCATGCAGCTACAAGACCATTATGGCCAGCCCCTATTACTATCGCGTCATATCTAGGCACTGATTTGCCCCAATATATTCGGGGAAGCTCAGTAATAAGTATGCTGTACTAGAAACAAACACCCCATAGAATGTATAAAATATAAATGTTTTAATCTATATACTGAATTTCGTTAGATTAAATATATAACCCCTCAAAGAAATATTAGCCTGACGGTGAATATGGATGAGATTAAGTGGGAAAGTAGTTCCATATATGCTATCCCTCCTAGTAGTTCTAGCAGTTGTATCGGCCCTCTCAACGCAGATCCAGGTGAGCGCCCAAGCTGTTAAAGGCCCAGCAACAGATACAATAATAATCCAGAGAGTATCGCTCGACGAGGCTATCCAGGCTCTCCAAAGCGGTAGGATAGACGCTTATCTCTATAGCCTAAGACCTGCACAGGCGGAGATACTGAGAAGAGACCCTACAATAAGGATACTAAGTGCACCTGCAGGCCTAGTAGACTTTATCTTCAACCCAGCGCCAGTCTATATAGCAAATCTCTCTGGAGATCAGACTGGAAGATCTCTAAGCGATCTCGCAAGGCTTACAGGGGGTTCTCCAACGGCTATTGTAAACGTCTACTACGATAAGGATAAGAATCTAACATTCATCGAGTATGGCGCATACCCAGGTAAGGGGGCTAACCCATTTGCATTTAGAGATGTGAGGATAGCTACCAATTATCTTGTTGATAGGGATAACGTGGTTAACGTGATCTACAGGGGATTTGCATCTCCTATGTATACATTCCTATCATCCTACGACCCAGATTTCCCGTTAATCTCTGATATAGTTCTTAGATATAAGTTTGCATATAACCCACAGCTTGCAGATCAAATAATATCTAGCACCCTAACAAGGGCGGGTCTTCAGAAGGTAGGGGGTGTCTGGTCCTATGAGGGCAGGCCTGTTGAGATAAACTTTATAATAAGGACTGAGGATGAGAGGAAGGATATAGGCGATCAGCTTGCAACAGCCCTCGAGAGCCTTGGATTCAAGGTTAATAGGCTATACATGACATTTGGACCCGCTATAGATACCGTGTATGGAACTGATCCTGCCGAGTTTAGGTGGCACATATATACAGAGGGGTGGGGTAAAACCGGTATTAGCAAGTACGACTCCTCAAATGTAGCCCAATACTGTGCACCTTGGTTCGGCTATATGCCGGGCTGGGCTGAGGCTACCTTCTGGAACTATAGAAACGCTACTCTGGATGATATAACACAGAGGATCTATAATGGTAACTTCTCCAGTAAGGAGGAGAGGGACAGCCTATATAGAAAGGCTGTTGAGATGTGCATACAGGAGGGGATTAGAACATGGGTTGCCACTAGGCTTGATAGCTATGCATTGAAAGCAGAGATTAGAGGCTATACAAATGATGTTGGAGCAGGGCTGAGAGCTATATGGAATCTGAGGGAGCTAAACATGCCTGGCAAAACAACGCTTAACATAGGTCATCTATGGGTATACACAGCTAGAACTGTTTGGAACCAAGTTGGAGGATTCACAGATGTATATAGCGTTGATGTGATGTACGCAACATGGGATCCCATGACGTGGTTCCATCCATTCAACGGAATGCCAATACCATTTAGAGCCTCATTCGAGGTTCAGACAGCGGGCCCAACAGGGAAGCTTGATGTGCCTCCAGATGCCTTTATATGGGATGCCTCCACAGCTAGCTGGAAGCTCGTAGGCCCTGGTGTAAAGGCTACTAGCAAGGTTGTGTTTGACATGTCCAACTATATAGGTGCTAGATGGCACCACAATATCACGATATCGTGGGCTGATGTGCTTGCGCAGCTATATCAGAGCTTCGATCTAACCTATAATGCTAGTAAGGCAGCCTCGGAGTCGGCTGTTGCATCCCTTCTAAAACCGACTCTAGATAGTATTGTGGGCTTCAGAATAGATGAGGCGAATAAGAGGCTTGAGGTCTATCTAAACTACTGGCACTTCGAGCCAGCCTATATAGCGAGCTTTGCAACTCTTAACTTCTATCTCCCCTACGAGATAGTTCTTGCAGAGGACTACCTGGTATTTACCAAAGGATCATACGCATATTCGAGCTCCGCGGCAACAGCTAAGAAGGTGCCACAGCTCAACCTAGTGTTGTCAGGCCATGCGGCTGATATAGCATCGACTCTTCAGAGCTTCCTCACATCTAACTACTTCCCAGCCAACATATTCACAGTTGGTAACAAGAGATATGCAACACCTGATGATGCGGCAACGAGATATAGAGCAGCCCTCACATGGATATCTGTTCACGGGCATGCATGGATAAGCGATGGGCCATATATGCTCGATAGATTCTCTGCAGAGGGCCAGTCAGCTGTTCTAAAGGCCTTTAGAGATCCCACATATCCATTCTCGCCTGGCAAGTGGGTCTTTGGAGAGCCCAGGCTTGTTAGGATAGAGAATATAGGTGTCCCACAGATTATAAGGGGCCAGGATGCGAACCTTCTAGTGGATGTGAGCGGGCCACCGCCTCTATATGTTAAATATATTCTGAGGGATTCTGTGACAGGAGATATAATAAGTGTTGGGCAGGGAACACTTGCCACAGGATCTAGATTCACAATAACATTCCCAGCAAGCCTCACAAAAGGCCTATCCGCTAGATTCCCATACGAGCTAACCGTCATAGCCTATAGCGATGCGGTCGCCTTCGTAGATGCGAGAACTATATTCGTCAACGTATTCGACCCAGGGATTATAACTGCACCGATCGAGCAGGAGATCTCTAGCCTACAGCAGAGCGTCCAAAACGCCATAGCTAGCCTCCAGCAGGCAATACAGGCTGTAAACGCCTCGAGTGTGGCAGGGCTGCAACAGGTATCACAACAAGTATCAGCAGGTCTAAGTGCTGTTAGCAACAGCATATCCCAGCTTGGAGGGGCTATAAACAATCTCGGCACGGCTGTGAATAACCTCGGTACTAGTGTGAGCCAGAAGATCGATAGTGTGAGCAGCAAGCTTGATAGCTATGCACAGCAGCAGACCCAGTCAGTATCGGCTCTCCAGGCAAGTGTTAGCAGCCTAAGGGATACAGTGAGCACTCTTATGATCATAGTGGTTGTTCTCGTGATACTCCAGCTAGTAACCATAGCCTTGGTTCTGCTGAGAAGGAGATAAAGCCCTAGACCTCCCAGGGATAAAGCAAATAATTTTTATAATATATCTATTCTAGGGTCTTTCAAATCCATGGTTTTTTATATTCGAAGCCTATTCCTCTAGAGTGGGGATGGTGTTAGATATATATATTGCTCTATGTGGCTATAGATATGGTGATTTATTGGCTCTAGCGAGGATCCTGGCTATAAGGGCTATCACCCTCACAGCAACTCTTATAGGCATAGTGCTTGTAACCGCTATAATTCTAGGGCCTACATCGGATAAGCTTCTAAATGCGATAGTCAATGAGGATGTGAGAGCCTATAGCCAGGCTCTGAGGCAGAGGGCTGCTGGGGGTGCTCTAAACCAGAGCGAGATAGATGCTCTCGTAGCCCAGTACAGGGATCAGCTTATAAGGGCATATGCCCTTGATAGGCCTTGGTACGAGAGGATCATACCCCTTGCTATAACCATATTAAAGCTGGATCTTGGGAGGGCTGGGACAATAACATCCTTTACAGGCTCTAACGATGTGAGGGATATAATTCTTGAAAGGATACCCCCAACGATAATGTTTCTAACAACAGCGACACTGATAAACATAGCCCTGGGCTTATCACTAGGGCCTCTACTAGCTTTTAGAAGAGGGGGGCTTCTAGATAGGTTCTTCAGCATATACTCTGCAATATCATATGCCCTTCCAGCATGGTGGTTGGGGCTCATGCTGATCTATATATTCGTATATAGAATACCTATTTTCCCACCCCCCACAGGGCTTCTATCGCCGAACCCACCATCGGATCCTCTAGGAAGGTTTCTAGACATGGCTAGCCATGCAGTGCTCCCAATAATAACATTTGTTCTAGCAACATCTGGGGTGTGGATATATATAACAAGGGCTATAGTGGTTAGAATCGTTGAGGAGGACTTTGTATATGTTGCGAAGGCTAAGGGGTTGCATGATAGGGTTATCATGAGGAGCTATATAATGAGGGCAGCCGCGCCCCCAATAGCTACTAACGCTATACTAGGCCTTGCAGGCTCCCTTGGAGGGGCTATCCTGACGGAGACTATTTTTAACTGGCCCGGCCTTGGAAGGCTCTTCTATGATGCTATAGGTGCCCAGGAGCTTCCACTGATACTAGGGCTAACATATATAACAGCTCTTGTATATGTTGTTGCAAGAATGATCCTAGAGATCCTCTATATATTCCTAGACCCTAGGGTGAGGTATTGATGACGCTGCAGGCCCTCACCCTTAGAGAGGCTTTCCACCTCCTGTGGAGGAGCTGGACCGGCAGGGCAGGGATCATAATTCTAGGGTTAATGGTTGTTGCATCAATATATACGTTGGCCACGATGCCCCTCGACTATGGAACGAGAATATGGAATAACGCTGACTATTGGAAGGACTATCCGAAGATGGTTCCCCCAGACTGGTACAGGGTTTTATTCGATAGAAGCCTCCTACCCCACACGGTTATGAGGCTTGAAACACCCACATCATCCCAGGTTATTAGCTATGCAGGATCAAATGTAAGGGTTCTAACGTATGTCTTTACATATACATATGATAGCCCCACATATCCGCAGAATGTGAGGCTCGCCATATATGGCTTAGAGGCCCACAACCCCAGCTTGCCTGTGGTGCTAACAATCTCCCTTGAGAGGCCTGATGGGAGGATAGATCAGCTATACTTCGAGATTATAAGGATCCCTCCGCAGCTGGCTGGGCAGAAGATCTACATACCAACGCCTAAGGATGTCAACGCCTATGGCAACCAATACATGGCCTCGCAGCTATCGAATTTCTACTATATGAGATACAATGTATCTATAACACCCACAGATCTAGCTGGCTTTGAATATGGTGTTGAGAAGGCGATTTTCGCGCGACCGCTTCAGAGGGGAGGTAATATTGTTCTTGAGCCTTTAAACGGTGTCTATAGATTCACAGTAACTATTCAGCTTACAAGCCCCCAGGATTCCGTGGATATGGTGACCCTAGCGGTTGTTGGCAGGGCATATGGGTTGATGGGTACAGATTTCGATGGCAGAGATCTAGCCCAGGCCCTTCTCTTCGGCTTCCCAATAGCCCTTGCAATAGGCTTTGTAACCTCAGCCATTGTCTCGCTAATAGGCATGGTTCTAGGTGTCTTCTCGGGATACTATGGTGGAATCATAGATGAGATTGTTCAGAGAACAGCTGATGTTCTAGGCAACATACCTCTTCTACCTCTCCTAATACTCTTCACATTTATAACCCCTACGAACCTGAGGCTACAGATCCTCATAATAACTCTAATTGTCTTCGGCTGGGCAGGACTAGCGATCATAGTCAGATCTATGGTTCTCTCCATCAAATCCGAGCAATATGTTGAGGCAGCAAGGGCTCTCGGAGCATCTAACATGAGGATCATATTTAGACATATAGTCCCCCAGGTTCTCCCATACGTGGTTGCCCAGATGATATTCTTTGTACCAACCGCCATATTAACAGAGGCCGGGCTAAGCCTTCTAGGCCTAGGAGATCCCAGCATCCCAACATGGGGGCAGATATTATCAAGGGTTCTAGATAAGGGGGCTGTGTCTATTGCATGGTGGTGGATACTCCCACCAGGCCTTCTGATAGTGATCTCTGCTGTGGCATTCGTGCTAATAGCCCTAGCCCTAGAACCAGTTGTGGATCCAAGGCTTAGAAGAAGGATCTAGTTTTGCCGAGATATGGGCCCGCGGGGATTTGAACCCCGGACCGCCCGGTTATGAGCCGGGCGCTCTACCTGGCTGAGCTACGGGCCCCGTGGATTATATATTTTTGAAGGCTTATAGCCTTTACAGCTGAAAACCCCGCCTTTACTCCTGGGATGAGTTAGAGCTAGGACAAGGATTGGATGCTTATAATCTCTCTGGATATATAGTGTATTAGTGAGTATCGATATGAGTGAGGAGACGGCTTTTATAGTTAGGATAGCCAATACAGATCTGCCTGGGGCTCTACCGGTTCCCATAGCCCTCTCAAGGATCAAGGGGATCGGCTATAACACCGCTCTAGCTATTTGTAAATCCCTTGGGATAGATCCTAGGGCGAAGCTTGGGAGACTTGATCAAGAGACTATATCGAAGCTTGAGGCAGCTGTGAGAGATCTAGCTGCTATGGGTTTCCCACCGTGGATGCTTAATAGGAGGAAGGATATAGAGACTGGGAGGGATATACATCTGATAGGCAGCGATCTGCTATTCGCTGTTCGAGAAGATATTGAGAGGCTTAAGAGGACTAAGAGTTGGAGGGGTATAAGACATGCTTTAGGTCTCAAAGTTAGGGGTCAGAGAACAGCTACCACAGGTAGGACTGGAGTAACGGTTGGTGTTAGAAAGAAGAAGGAGCAGCAGCAACAGCAGAAGAAATAGAGGTGATATATATGGGAGATCCTAAGAAGCCTAGGAAGAAGTGGGAGAGACCTGGACACCCTTGGATCAAGGCTAGGCTTGAGGAGGAGATGAGGCTTATGGGAGAGTATGGGTTGAGGAATAAGAGGGAGCTGTGGAGAGCCCAGACACTTCTTAGAAAGATCAGAGCCAGGGCTAGATCGCTCCTAGCCCTTCCACCAGATGTTAGGGCTAAGGAGGAGGAGGCCCTTGTGAATAGGCTATATAGGATGGGGCTTCTTAAGAGCGCTACAGCATCTCTAGACGATATACTGAGCATATCAATAAGCGATGTTCTCGAGAGAAGGCTACAGACAATTGTATATAGAAAAGGGCTTGCAAAGACAATCCATATGGCTAGACAGCTAATAGTGCATGGCCACATAGCAATAGCTGGTAGGAGGGTTACATCGCCAGGCTATCTGGTTTCGAGGGATGAGGAGGAGCTTGTAGGGCTCTACAGGGGAACACCTGTTAAGAGCTAGGGGGTGGGAGGATGTCCCTATCATCTAGAGAGCTTAGATGGGGTATAGCCCATATATATGCCTCGTTTAACAATACACATGTACATATAACAGATCTCTCTGGAGCCGAGACAATAGCTAAGGGCTCCGGAGGGGTTGTTGTTAAAGCTGATAGGGAGAAGCCATCTCCATACGCAGCGATGATGGTCGCCTATAAGGTTGCCCAGGAGGCTATGGAGAAGGGGTTTACGGCGATCCATATAAGGGTTAGGGCTCCAGGAGGGCACGGACCCAAAACACCTGGCCCAGGTGCACAGCCAGCTATAAGGGCCCTTGCTAGGGCGGGGTTTGTGATAGGGAGAATAGAGGATGTAACCCCGATACCCCATGACACCACCAGGAGACCTGGTGGTAGGCGGGGTAGGAGGGTCTAGGGGTCTGGGTTGGAGAGCAGGGGAATTGAAGGGGCAGGGATAGAGATCCTTAGAAGAGATGACATATCCATCGAGCTCATTGTAAGAGGGATCCCACTCCCGGTTCTAAATGCTATAAGGAGGATAATGCAGCTCGAGGTTCCAACAGCGGCTGTAGAGGATGTTATATTCTATGAGAACAGCACCCCTATATATGATGAGATAATAGCCCATAGGCTTGCAATGCTCCCCATAGCCTCTGAAGAGGCCCTTAAAAAGCTAAAGCCTCCTGAGGAGTGCTCCGCATGCTTCGAGGAATCCTCTAGCGTGCCTCCTGAGGAGCTCTCAAAGATCTGCGAGGGTTGCTTCACAATAATGAGCTTCCAGGGCGAGGCTTCTTCAGAGCCTCTATATGTATATGCTAGGGATCTAAAGACTGATGATCCAGATATAAGGCCTGTATACCCCGAGATACCGGTTACAGTTATAGGTCCGGGACAGAGGCTCTCCTTCGACGCTAGGATAAGGATTGGGAGGGGGACTGAGCATATAAAGTGGAGCCCTGTCACAGTTGCGGGGACTAGATATGTTGCAAGCATAACAACCAGGCCAGTACCTGCTGAGAGGGCTGGCGAGGCTGAAAAATGTGTTGAGGTATGCCCTGTGAGAATCCTTAGCTTTAATAGGGAGGAGAGGAGGATCGAGGTGAGCGATATATATAAATGCACCCTCTGCATGCAGTGTGTTAAGAGATGCCCACCAGGGTCTATTGATGTGAGGTATAGAGAGGATGAATATATATTGTTCTATGAATCGGCTGGCCAGCTAAGGGTGAAGACCATACTGGCTATGGCTATTGATATCCTTATAAGCAAGCTAGATCACCTAATATCGCAGGTGAAATCTATAAGGGGTGGCTAGGGTGAGGAGGACAGGCCCTACAAACTATGTGCTCAGAATAACGATTGATGAGCTTAGGAAAGCAGCCTCTAGAAATAGGGCTCCTATATGGAGGTATGTTGCAGAGATCCTCTCGAAGAGCTCTAGATCCAGGGTTGCTGTTAACCTCTCGAAGATATCTAGATACGCATCCGAGGGAGAGGTTATAGTGGTTCCGGGGAAGGTGCTAGGGGCTGGTATACTTAATAAAAGGGTTACAATAGCTGCTGCACATTTCTCCAAAACAGCTATAGAGAAGATAGAGAAAGCCGGTTCTAGACATATGCATATACTAGATCTTATAAAGGAGAATCCAAGGGGTAGTGGTGTGAGGGTGATTATATGAGCTCCATAAAATCTATTCTAGAGGAGGTCTCTAAAATAGCTGGCCAGAGCAAGGTGGTTGTTATAGATGCCCAGAACACGATTCTAGGTAGGATGTGTACGATCATAGCAAAGCTATTGCTAGAGGGATACAGAGTATATGTTGTTAATGCGGAGAAGGCTGTAGTATCTGGCGAGAGGAGGAGGGTTATAGAGGGATACAAGCTATTCCTCGAGGTAAGAACGCATAGAAACCCATATAAAAGGGGTATTAGGAGGCCTAGAACACCTATAAATATTATTAAGAGGACTGTTAGGGGTATGCTGCCTAAGGAGAATACAAAGGGTTTCGAGGCTCTGAGGAGGTTAAAGGTATATGTAGGGGTTCCTGAGGAGCTCTCTAGACTACCTAGGATAAGGATCCTCGATGCAGATGTCTCTAGACTAGCTGGGAAATATGTTTATCTAGCAGATATAGCTAGGGAGCTAGGGTGGAGGGGATGAGCTCGCAGCAGGAGGAGAAGCTAGTAATAGCGACTGGAAAGAGGAAGACAGCAATAGCTAGGGCTATAATTAAAAGGGGAAGGGGGCTTGTAAGGGTTAATGGTGTCCCTGTAGAGCTGATCCCCATAGAGGTTGCGAGGCTAAAGATTATGGAGCCTCTCCTCCTGGTTGGGGAGAAGCTAAGGAATAGCGTTGACATAGATATAAAGGTGTCTGGGGGAGGTTATATGTCCCAGGCAGAGGCGTGTAGAATGGCAATAGCAAGGGGGCTTGTAACCTTTTACAGCGATATAAAGGAGATCAGGGAGATATTTAAGGAATACGATAGAACAATGCTATCAGGAGATCCGAGGAGGACCGAGCCTGAGAAGTGGATGAGATACTCGGCTAGGAGGTTTAGGCAGAAGTCATATAGGTGATACCATGATAATCCCTGTGAGATGCTTCACATGTGGCTATCCAATTGCGAGGCACTGGGATGAGTTCTCGAGGAGGGTTAGATCTGGTGAGGATCCTAAGAAAGTTCTCGACGACCTTGGGATTAAGAGGTATTGCTGTAGAAGAATACTCCTAGCCCATGTACCCCTTGTAAACGAGATTATATTCTATTCGAGAAAACTATAGGTGGTGTTTAGATGAGCGCTGGATACGAGGAGGGTGGAGGGTCTGAGGAGATTCAGAGAGAATCTGCAATGGCATCTAAATACGCCACCATAGAGCTACTCGTGCCCGTAGATCTATATCTATCATCGGGCGTTCATATAGGCACTTATTTCTCGAATAAACAACTTGAGAAGTTTGTCTACAGGGTGAGGCCCGATGGCCTATACATACTCGATGTTAGGAAGATAGATGAGAGGATAAGGATCGCTGGGAAGTTCCTAGCATCCTTCGAACCCTCCGCCGTAGTTGCTGTCGGGGCTAGGCAATATAGCTTCAAGCCTGTTGAGATGTTTGCAAAGCTAACAGGGGGCAAAGCGATACTGGGGAGATTCATGCCAGGAACATTTACAAACCCCCACCTACCAGGATATATAGAGCCTGAGGTTGTTGTTATATCAGATCCTAGGGTGGATACACAGGCGCTCACAGAGGCTATAGAGATCGGGGTGCCTGTTGTAGCTTTTGTAAGCACAGATGCCAAGATCTCAGGTATAGATCTTGTGATACCTGGGAATAACAAGGGTAGGAAATCCCTAGCCCTGCTCTACTATCTATTAACAAGACAGGTTCTCAGGGAGAGGGGGCAGCTGGGTCCTAACCAAGAGCTTCCAGTACCCTTAGAGGAGTTCGAGGCTAAGGTGGTTGTTTGAAGAGGAGATACCCAGCTGTGGCTGGGTATTTCTACGAGGCTAAGAAGGATGATCTTATTAGGAGGATTGAGTGGTGCTACCTACACCCCCTAGGGGTTGGAAAGCTCCCGATAAGGGGTGCTCAGAGGGATAGGGGTAGGAGGCTCTTCATAGCTCCCCACGCGGGCTATATGTATAGCGGGCCTGTAGCATCGCATACATATTACCACATCTCAGAAGCCGGGAATCCAGGGGTCTTCATAATAGCGGGTCCAAACCATAGTGGGCTGGGATCTCTGGTAGCCACTGTTGTGGACTATGTATGGGAAACACCCCTGGGGGAGGTTGAGATAGATAGCGAGCTTGCAAAGGCAATAGCTAGGAATAGCAATTACTTAGATATAGACGATATACCTCATGAAAGCGAACACTCCATAGAGGTTCAGATACCCTTCCTACAATACATATTCGGGGATAACTTCAAGATAGTTCCAATAGCTATGGCTATGCAGACTATAGAGGTTGCCAGAGACATAGCTAATGCAATAGCCAAGGCTGTTGATGCATTAGGTAGAGATGTGATCTATATAGCATCAACTGACTGGACACACTACGAGCCCCACGAGATATCGGTTAAAAAGGATCTAGGAGCCCTCTCATATGTGGAGAAGCTAGATGTAGAGGGCTTCTACAGATATATAATAGAGAACAATGTATCAGCCTGCGGCCCAGGCCCCACCATGGTATTTATCTACCTAGCAAAGATCTGGGGGTATAGAGGGGCTAGAATATATAAATATGCAACCTCGGGAGATGTTACTGGTGAGAAATCCTGGGTCGTTGGCTATGCATCTGCAGAAGCGATCTAAACTATGCTATAGGCTAGACACCGGTTTAGACTCAAGATGGTTTGAGCGATGTGAAGAAAAGAGAACAGGAGATGTAAAAGCTGGATAGCTGTTGAATATCGTAATGCTTTATGAATATCTTAGGTAGAGGCATTTGATCTTTACAGGAATGATGTTTCGCTGTAAATCCCTAATAACCCCTATTATAATAATTATGTTGGGGAGTGCTATTTAGCTCGTTAGAGGTTGATAGGAAGAAGCTTAAGCAGATAATATCGTATCTCAAGACATGGCAAGCCAGCGCAACAATATTGCTGAGCCTATATATACCGCCTGGGAGGCCTGTGGCTGATGTTCTAGAGGTTCTTAGGAGAGAGCTCTCTATAGCTCAGAATATAAAGCTTAAGAGGACTAGGGATGCTGTTGAAGCGGCACTCTCAATGGCTATTGATAGGCTTTCGAAGATACCTAAGATCCCTGAGAAGGGTCTTGTAATCTTTGCTGGTGTCGACCCTAATACAGGTGATGAGGTTTCAATGGTATTCTCACCCCCAGATCCTGTCCCCCTCTATTACTATAGGACTGATAAGTGGTTCCATGTTGAGTTCTTAGAACCTATGGTTGAGGAGTCAGAGATATATGGGATTATATTGATAGAGAGGGATCAGGCTACTATAGCTCTTCTAAAGCCGAGCGGTTTCGTAATACTCGAGGAGATCGAGGACTATATACCGGGTAAACATTCTAAGGGTGGGCAGAGCCAGAGGAGATTCGATAGGATTATAGAGCAGATGGTTGAGGAGTTCTTTAAAAAGGTTGCTGGGAGGGCCTCAGAATACTTTATACCACTGCTGAATGAGGGCAAGCTGAAGGGTATATTGATTGGGGGGCCTGGATATGCCAAGATAGACTTTATAAGGGGTGACTATCTAGACTATAGGCTTAAACAGCTGATAGTTGGCGAGCCCTATGATGTATCATACCAGGGAGAGCCAGGTGTTAGAGAGATCGTTATGAAGGCCTCTAATGTTATAAAGGGTCAGAGATATGTTGAGGCTATAAACGCTATAGAGGAGTTCAAGCTCCACCTAGCCAAGGATGATGGCTTAGCTCTCTATGGTCTTAACGAGATCAGAAAAGCCCTTGAGATGGGGGCTGTGAGGAAGCTCGTGATCTTGGAGGAGCTTGAGAACTCTGAGGAGCTTGAGAAGCTTGCTGAGAGCAGGGGAGCTGAGATCCACTATATAAGCAGCTCCCTCCCAGAGGGTGAGTGGATAAAGAAAACCTTTGGAGGGGCTGTGGCTATACTGAGGTATAGAATTGAGTAGCTTATAGTATTATCCTCTCCCTCTCAATATCCTTCCTATTAAGCCCGAAAACCTCTGTTCTAACCCTTATCCCTCCGAAGAGCTCTGCCTCATCCATGTCGAGGGCTACCGCAGATGCTATTCTCCCTATAGAGTCTGCCTTCATAATCCCAGAGCCCGAGGTGCCTGCAGCAACCTCTATATTCCCTATCTTGAATATCACGGGCTGCCCATCTATTGGGTTCATATCGTAGTGCCCTGCCCACGCGGTATCTGGTGATGCTCCTGTGAATTGTGGTAGGTATTTAGATAGCACTGGGTATATTGAGTATCTATAGAAGCTCTCCTCAGGCTTGGGATCCTCTTCTAAGGCGTATGGCCTCCCAAGATCGTCTGAGAGTCCTACCCAAAAGCTTCTCTCCCTAGCCTCTGGCTTTATATAGACCCTTCTCGGGAGTATTGTGAATGGGATCACACCTAGATCGTTATAGCCCTTGGTATATAGCAATGCTGATAGCCCCTCTGTGTTTGCCCTTATAACGAAGATCTGTCTCTTCTTAGGATTAACAACAGGGTCGATCCCTATTGGTTCTAGAAGCCTCCTAGTCCACGCACCAGCCGCGACAACGATGTTTCTAGCCTCTATATATCCAGAATTTGTTTCAACACCCTTAGCCTCTATATCCTGCCATGCAAAGGGCTCTCCAGGTATGTCTAGAGGCTTCTTAGCACCTAGAACGATCCTCTTAACATATGTGTTATAGATAACCTCTCCCCCAAGTGATTTAAAGGATGCCTCATAGAATCTCACAAGAGAATCAGGATCCAGAGTACCCGCCCTCGGAACATATATCCCAGCCTCTATATCAGGGATCCCCATAGCCCTTGCCTCCTCATCCCTCGAAACATCGACGTTAAAGCCCTGCCTCCTCAGCTCCTCCCTCTCCACAATCCTATAGCTACCGCCTAGCTTCTCAGCAGCATCTAGAGCAGGCCTTAGCCTCTCAAGCTCCTCGCTATCTACGAGGAATAGATATCCAAGATATCTCATTCCAAGATCCCATCCCAGAGATCTTTCAACATATTCGTAGAACTCCACAGAGCTCTTAGTGATCAGAACATTGATCCTTGAGCTGAAGAAAACCCTGAACATGGCAGCTGATTTCGAGGTATCACCCATACCAGGGCCTGGGTTTTTATCCACAACAACAACCCTAGATCTAGGGCTAGCCTTCTTTATATAATAGGCTGTGGAGAGACCAACAACACCAGCCCCTATGATCAGATAATCTATTCCCGGCGATTTCCTCCCCCATATAGGATTAGCATAACATATACTTAAACCACGATCGCTAAGGAGGAGCCTATCTCCCTCGGGCCAGTGGGAGGCTTCATAGAAGCCTCTACTCCTCACAACTGCTCATCTAGCTCATAGTAGGTTCCTCGATTTTAGGATAGTGCTGCATATTGCTGTGGGATTATAAGCCTTTACATGTTAAAAGGGTGGGTGCTATCAATAAATATAAACCAGTATAAAATCCAATACAGCGGGCTGTAAGCTATATGGGCTTTATCTCTTTACCCTTATCTATGTATACAAGCCCCTCAGATATCATGGCTTCAACTAGGATCTTCTCCTTCGCTGATAGATTATTCACATCCTCGACCTTTATAGGCATTCTCGAGATTAGCGATTCGTAGAACTGTTTATCAACAACGAAGTCCCCCACAATAACTACTTCCCCTCTATCTACGTAGTATTCTAGGCTACCCATCTGCTTTGAAGCCTCTTTGCGGGCCTCCGCTATAGTCATGAGCTTCTCCTGGGATAGCTTTTCTAGGAACTGGTCTCTCTGCCTCTGCTGCTTCCCAGGTGTTTGGAGAGCCCTTATAAATACCTTTAGCTCCGATACTTCTTTCTCTAGCTTGGATAGATTTTCTAGTGTGTCTTCAAGTGTTTTCTCTAGCTCTGCGATCCTCTCCTTAAGCTCGCTAATCTCCTTCGATAGATCTCCCATACCATGTATATGTATATCCTCTCCCCCCTCCTGAAGCGCCTCCATCTTAGCCTGGCTCCTCGCTATATAGCCCTTGCTAGTCCTCACAACAAGCCCTCTCTCCCTCAGCCTTAGCAATGCATATCTAACTGTTATTATGCTGAATCCGAGTCCATCAGCTATCTCCCTAGGCTTTGAATATGGGTGTTTCTGGAGATAGCTGAGCACCAGCTTATCTATATTGCTGCTCAACCCACTACATACCCTTCTAACATATTTATGTCTAAGGGTGGATTTAACTGGGGGTCTCTTCCAATCCCGCCTTGCCTCTCTTCCTTGGGAGCACGCTGATCTCTCCCAACCCGATCCCCCTGCCCCTTCCCAAGCCGAGGTAGTTTGCTAGGGCGAGGGATCTCTCCATAGCCTTCCTAGTAGCCTTGTGATGGATATTCATCTCAACATATCCTGTGAAACCCCTAGCTTTTCTGATCTTCCCGCTGGAGTCCCTCCCTATTATAACAGTTACAGGTCTGATCCTATGCCCTATAATCTCTGTAAGCGCTGTACCCATAACAGCGATTCGATATGAATATATATCGTCCTTATCATTTGGTCTTGAAAGTCTAAGGCTCTCAGGGGCTACCCTATTCCATAGTCTGAGCGCGTAGCTAAATAGGATCCCCGGTATTGGCAATGTAGCTGTCCCTACTCGGATCTTAGAATATCTATTCATGATTCTCTTAACAGGAGGTATCATGATCTTGGGGGACAACACAGCTGGGGTTATGAATCTTAGCAACAAACCTCCTGATAGATCTAGATATAGGCTCGCTAGATCCCCTACCACCTCAACACTCTCAACAACAACATCGAAAACCCCATAGGGGGTGTTGATCACACCACCGGAGAAGCCAACTATATCGCTCAGATCATCCTTAGAAACATAGGCAGAGATCCTTGAAAAGAGCCTGGAGCCCCCGCGAACATGTAGCACACTATCGTCAGCGCCAACTTTATATAGCCTTCTCCCATCCTCTCCATATAGGCAGGATATGAAGATAGGCTTATACTGATCCCTTGAGGAGCTGAGAGCCCTTAGAGAGCTAAACAGAGCCCCAGAATCTATCATATGCTTCACAACCTTAGAGCTGAGAGGAGGAAGTATAGAATCCCTAATAACCTTCAAGCCCAGATTAACCCTAACAAGCACACCACTACCAACAGGCCATGGAAGCCTTCTCTCAGAATTGATCCCTGTGCCCAGCGCTGACCTCCTAAACATATTTTAACCAGGGATATCTAAATATCTCTAGATCCGTGTGATATAGCTCCGAATAAATAGAGGGAACAACTGAAAAACCTAAGAAGAAGGCCTAAATGAATATTCGATAATCCTCAATAAAGATAGAAAATCTTCAAAATCTTACCTTTATATAAATAAGCTGTTTTAGCTATACTTAAATCAAGCTATTTTTATCGTTTATCATTACTGCTTACTTTTTATGTTAAATAACATAGGATAATTAGGATTGTAAAGGCAGCTGCATATACAATTACGATAGCAGCTGGTACAGCATTACTGTAATAAGTCAGGTAGAAAAGGTGACTCAATTCATGCACTAATAGCTTAGCAAAAACCAGAGCCCAATTGAACTCAAACCGCTCCTCAGATAAGAAGGTATTGTTGAAATCCAGATATCACCCCCAACGCTATTAGCAAAAATAGCTAGCAGTATTTGAAAATTTAAGGCATTGCAACTATAAGTCTCGCTTGTAGAGCGGTTTATGTTTATTGGCTTTCTAGGCTCTTGGTGTTAGGGTCTATATCTTCTGCTGATTATGTAGATGCTGGTTAAAATAGCTATGGTTGCTGCTGCTATAACTGCATATTGCCTATAGTCTATGGTGGGCTCCAGCGTTCTAGCCCTTATTACAGGCTCCCAATACTCTATTGCAAAGAGTTTGCATCCAGAGACCTCTCTTATGGGCAAGCCCTCTGGGCGAGGTGGAATTTCCACCGTCAAGCGGTAGGAAGAAGCGGTTGGATAAAGTATGTATATTTTCTTACTTAAACTTTACTATAATTAGGGGTTTATGTTGGACGAGCTGATAATCACCATAATAACTGTTGTGGTAAGTATAGCAACGGCAACAGCTTCTCTAGGTTATTGGCTTGGCAGGAAATTCTCTGAAACAGATAATAAGTTTACAGTGATTGGTGAGAGACTTATCAGGCTTGAGTATACGATTAACCAGTTCTCTGAGACTTTAATACTGATGCTGGAGTCAAAGGGGATTTTTACTCCTGCTGAGGCTGTGGGTATCAGGAACCTGGTTAAGGCTCTCCTTCCAATGCCTAGATCTAAGTATTATACTTGGGAAGTATATGAGAGGCTTAAAAGGCTTCTTGATAAGGATCCAAACGAATATGCTATGGCTGATATAGAGGAAATGAACAGCATGGCTGATCTGATAGAGAAGGAGGGTTGGGAGACAAATAGAAGGGATCTATTAGAATATGCTTCGAAGCTGAGGTTCTATGCGATGATAGCAAAGGTTGTTTTCATATATCCAAAGCTGCTGAAAGGCTCTAGCCAGCAAAGAGGTTAGAATAATAAAGGACTCCCTATTAGTGGTTTAACCGGCTAGAGTTTATCTTTCCTTTTAATTCAATAGAGATTGATTCAAAGGGTTGATAGACTTTCTGAATATAAAAGCGTTTCGCATGGAGAGGAGATCAGTCTTCAAGAACCCCTATTCTGGCTAGGAAGTCCAGATATTCCCTATCTCTCAGTAGCTTCTCATAAGCTTCTGTGAGATCTTTGCCTCCTATTACGTAGTCGCCTAGATATCTAACTGAGAATCTAACTGCATCTACAGAATATTCTTCGCCTAGATATCCCTTGGCAACCATCTCTAGGATCTCTAGTGGTGTTGGGATCAGCTTCCACAGCTTTCTAGCGACTCTATGTTCCATCAGATCTAGTATCTCTTTATACCTTACATAGCCATCGGCAACAATCACATCGCTACTAGAGATCCTTGGTAAGCCCTTTCTTACAGGTTTGAAGAACTCTATCCATGGCTTAGGATCTATTCTCCCGCTAAGGCTAATTCTAGCTCTTATCAGTAGAGAGGCGAGTCTATAGGCATTAACCTCTAGAGATCTAGGATCTATATCTTCTTCGTAGCAGATCACCTCTTTATGGGGCATCTCAACAGCTAGTCTGGGGATCTCCTTGATAACAGGCCACCAAACCCTTGTAAGGGATGTGTTGAAATACTTCAACGATATATCCATTAGATCATCCTCTAGAGCTCCAACCCCTCTATATATAAGATCCCTGCATAACCCCCTAGGAAGGGGAAGGGCTATGCTGTTATAGCTAGATAGAAGCTCTCTAAGCTCTCCCCCAAGCCTCTCCACAGCCCCCTCAATCCTTGGCAGACCTATGACCAGCTCGGCCATACTTTCAATATTAACCTATAACTAGAAGGATTTAAAACGCTATCTATATATGGAAGGAACATATCCTCCAATATATGATCCAATGGCTATTATTTAATGTCTAACAGTTCCCTAGCTCTCTAAGATTTTCAACCTCGATAATCATTTTCTGAGCACCTCTCTAGCCATGCTAAGCACGATCGCTAGTGTGATGAATAGTGATGCTGTTAGATAGAATATTAGTTGATATGCGAAGTGAGAAGGTACTTGGATCGATATAGGCGGGTTTTTTGATAAGAGCAAAGTATCCTTAAACTGATCCATTATAGTGCCTGCTACAGCAGGCCCCCAGGCCGAGCCTAGGTTTCTGAATACCGTGTTTAGCCCGGCAGCAGTACCCAGATTTGATCTCTCTACCGAGAATATCACTATGTTTACCAACGATATATTGAGCATTGTAGATCCAAGACCTATAACTATTGTAGAGGATATCATATGGGGCAGATCTATGAAGGCTAGATAGGATAGAAGGATCATGCCTGCACCCGCAACAAGGGCCCCAGCTATTGAGAGCCTCTTAGTACCGATTCTAATGAGCTGCCTCCCCAATATGGGTGCGGCTATAAGCTGTGTAACAGCGTTTGGAAGCATCCAGAACCCCGTCTCCAGGATGCTCAGGCCATATCCATTTGGTTTGGGCATCTCGAAGATAAAGGTGTTTGCCTGTGCCATGAGCTGGAACGTGAAGCCTACCATGAAGATGCCGAAATTAGCTATAGCTATGTTTTTATTTGAGATTAGGTGGAGGGGTATTAGAGGGCTAGCGGATCTCCTCTCATAGATTATAAAGACTATGAGGGATAATATTGATATAAGTCCAAGGCTTAAAACGAGTGTGCTGCTCCAACCCATTCTAGGTCCCTCGGAAATCCCTATGATCCCACTCATAAGGGTTGTTGAGAGGAGGGCCGCGCCAACCCAGTCTATTTTCTGCTGTACCCTGTATCTGCTCTCCCTTATCAGCAGAACCACCAGAATGTCCTCTAGCAGTATGAAGGGTATTGCAGTATGGTATGTGGCTTGCCATCCATAGTTCTGGCTGATATATGCTCCCAGAGGGAGTGAGAGGAGGATACCAACGCCAAACATAGCGCTTATAATCCCCTGAACCTGTGGTATAAGCCTTGGCGGGAACTCCTCTCTAACTAGTGAGAATGCGAGGGGCATCATAGCCATTCCAGACCCCTGTATAGCCCTGGCTATTAAGAGGGTTGTGAAGTCCTCGGCATAGCTGGTCATTATAGCGCCTATTGTGTATATAGACATAGCTATGATCATCATCCTCTTCTTCCCATAGACATCCCCCAGCTTCCCCAGAATCGCTGCAGAAACAGTTCCAAATGCTAGGTAGAGGGATAAAACCCAGGACACCAATGATTCCGAGACCCCGAACTGCCTCTGGATAGATGGGAGAGATGGGATTAGCATGCCTTCTGTATACATAACCAGTAGAGGTATTGATGCAAGAATAGCAGTAGCTCTATAGGCATATCTTAGATCGAAACCCTCTTCCAAAAAATCATCACTCTATTAGATAGAATAGTGAGAGCTTATAGGGTTTTGGCTCTTAGGACTCCATAGGGTTAAGCCTCCTTAGAAGGGGCTTTGATGATCCTCTATGCTGTGTTATAATATTGGTGGCTTATAGATAAGATGTTTGGGGTCTATGTGGGTATCTATCACGAGGATCTCTCCATGATCGATAATATTATTAGGGAGAGAAGAATAAAGATCTCATTATATGGGCTTGGATATATAGGTGCTGCGACAGCCGCAGCATTTATAGATAAGGGCTTTAAAGTGGTGGGATATGATGCAGATCCTGAGAGGGCTAGAAATATTGAGAAGGGCTCTATAAAACACCCAGATCCCGAGGTTAGAGATGCGGTTAGAAGAGGTGTTGAGAAGGGGCTTCTCGAGGTGGTATATGATCCTATTGAGGCCTCTAGAAAGGGTGATATTATAATCATTGATGTACCTCTATCTTGGGGTGCTAGGGGTCCACTCTTCATTTATCTAGATAATGCTGTTGAAAATATAGCGAGGGGCCTATCCCCGGGACATATAGTTGTTGTGGAAACAACTGTCCCCCCTGGAACCACATCTACGAGGGTTAAGGGGATCCTTGAAAGGGTCTCGGGGCTGAGATGCGGATCCGATTTCGGCCTAGCCTATAGCCCTGCTAGGCTTAGTATTGAGAAGGCATATGGAGATCTGACCAGGAGGTATCCAAAGATACTAGGTGGTGTCGATCCTAGGAGCCCCTCTATACTTGAGAAGCTATTTAGAGAGGTATATGGAGGGGTTCTGATCATGAGTAGTGCAACAGCGGCAGAGTTCGAGAAGGTTGCCGAGGGCATATATAGGGATGTCAATATAGCCCTTGCAAACGAGCTTGCCAGGGCTGCTAGAGAGCTGGGCATAGATATCTGGGAGGTGATCACAGCGGCGAGCACCAATCCCTATATCCATATACACATGCCTGGGAGTGGCGTTGGAGGCGTCTCCCTCCCATACCAGCCATATCTACTCGCGTGGAGCATTGGCGGGAAATGGATCTGGGAGGGTGTTATTATGAGGGGTAGAAAGGTTAACGAAGATCAGCCGAGATATATAGCTAAAACAATGCTAGAAGGACTCGAGATCCTCGGTATTAGAGGGTCAGAGGCTAAGATAGCGATCCTAGGGTTAGCTTATAAAGGCGATGTAGACGATCATAGGAACTCGCCATCATATAGCATTATAGAATATCTAGCAAGCCGGGGAGTGGGGGAGGTAGTGCTCCACGACCCATATGTTGAAACCCCGCCATCGGGGATTAAAATATATAGAGATCTCGAGGAGTCTCTAAGAGGATGTGATGGAGTCATATTGTCGACCGATCACAGCATCTATAGAGGCCTAAGCATTGAGCAGATAGCTATCTTAACTGGTAAGAAGAGAGTAGCTATTCTAGATTCTAGGAGGGTTTTGAGGAGAGAGGGTAGAAGCATCAATGATATCGAATGCATCTACTCAACATCGGGGAGCCCGTGGTCTAGATGCTTTCCACCCCCACAGGATCGTTATCTAAATGTTTCTACAAATTATAGCCTTTGATCTCCAGTCATAGATCTTAGCTATAGCTATGCCCCACTCCATAGGATGAGCTCTCAGTTATAATAAATAGCCTTGGTGTTAGGTTTATAGTGATTAGCTAACTGTTTAGTGATATCTAGAAAAGCAAGGCCTCCAGCTGTAATGAAGATCTATATATAGCTGATCTCTAGAAATAAGGAAGCTCTTAATCTACTTATTAATTATTTAAATAGTGAACTGCCATTGGGTTTTTAAGAATTAGATTCGGAATCTATAACCCTTTACACCAGGAAAAGATTCTAGAGGTTAGCGTGGTCATCGACACAGAGGCTATATATAGCGTTATTCCGAGGAGGTTTAAGGTTAGAGCCTTCGGCGATATGTAGAGAGATGGTGGAGAGGCTGGCAATATAGCTGTGCTTGGTGTGGCAACGTTTAAAGCATTTGGATTGGGCTGCAATCTTTTTGGTGTTTAGAGGATGAGCTTATATAGGTTGATAGATGATAATATTTGAAGCCTGACTGGGTGATGGGAGCGCTGCTCCAAGCCCTGGCGGGCCAACCCTAGATGGGAGCCGCGTGCCGTTCGGCTCGACAGCCACCCATGAATCTATGGGATGAGCTAGGAGAGCCCTCTGGGCGAGGTGGAACCCCTAGATGAGACCATGAACTACAAAATGAATGGAATGAAATCTAGGGAGAAACGGCGTTCTAAAGGAGGTGGAGCTATTAATGCTCTAACAGATCTGGAACTTAAGAGCTAACCGAGTTCTTGATCTCAATCTATAGAGGGGGGCTGTTTTCTTTTTAATTGTTTTTAGAATTCTTCATAGAAAACCTATAGGTTTTCTGGAGGATGGAGAAGTGGTGGGCTCGGGGTTCCGAGATCCGTAGGGCTGTGAACCCCTAGGCAACTAGGGGTAAGCCAATGCGGTGAGGGGCTCCTAGCCGTGCCGTGGAGAACCCGAGGGTGGCTCAAACCGCTCTCGGGGGAACGGCATTATAAATTCTATAATCTCATGTGGTTAATGCTGGATCATATATCTATCTGTGGAAATATGGAGCATCGATCTGATTAATTGATCCTAGAAGGAAGAGAGACATAGGAGGTTTAGGAGCTTATAGGGGGCTGTAGACAATAAAATATTGATGGGCCCGTAGCTCAGCCAGGTAGAGCGGCGGGCTTTTAACCCGTAGACCAGCAGGGCTCTGGGCGGAAGTCCCGGGTTCAAATCCCGGCGGGCCCGCCACAACATGCTGATATATAGCCTCTCCTGAGAGGATCCGGGCTCCTTAGCCTAATGCGATACGCTAAAGAGATTCTTGCATGAAAGTCCCACTCTTCTAGTGCGGGATCAGCTTGGTCGAGACTCTCTTTCTATTTCTTTCAAGGATTCCTCCAGGGTGTCTAGGCCTTTGTGGAGTAGCTCCTCCTCGATTGTTAGGGGTGGATGGAGTCTTATGACGTTTAGGAAGAGCCCGGCGCGTAGGAGTAGTAATCCCTTCTCCCTAGCCCTATTAATGATCTTCAGCGTCTCCTCGGTAGCTGGTTCTTTTGTCTTTCGACTCCTGACTAGCTCTATGGCTTGCATAACCCCTAAGCCTCTGACATCTCCTATGGATTCATATCTATGATACATCTCCTCAAGCCTCCTCCTTATAACCCTACCCAGCCTCTCAGCTCTCTCAACCAATCTATCCCTCTGGATGATCTCTATTACCTTGAGCGCAACAGCGCTGGAGACAGGGTTTCCACCATAGGTTCCCCCGAAGCTCCCTGGATTTGTTTTCTCCATAACCTCCTTCCTACCTATTATAGCTGAGAGAGGCAGTCCATTTGCTATAGCCTTAGCTGTAACCAATATATCTGGCTCTACACCGTAGTGCTCCACAGCCCACATCCTCCCAGTCCTCCCCCACCCTGTTTGGACCTCATCGTCTATCAATAGTATCCCGTATTCGTCTAGGAATTTCTTGAGCTCTCTAACATAATCGTTTGGAGCCACTACAAAGCCCCCCTCACCCTGAACCATCTCCATGATGAACGCAGCTATCCTATCAGGAGGTACTCTTGTGTGTATAAACCAGCTTCTTATGTAGTCAAGACATGCCAAGCCGCAGTATGGGTACTCCTGTTTGAAGGGGCATCTATAGCAATATGGATATGGGACAAACTCTACCCCCGGCATCATAGGCTCTAACCTAAACTTATAGGGGCTATACTTACCCGTTGTTGCCAAGGCATAGCCATATGTCCCCCTACCATGGAATGAGTTCTCGTAGGAGACTATCACATATCTATCACTAGCCTGCCTAGCGATCTTAATAGCGTTCTCTATAGCCTCGGAACCGCTGTTCTGTAGAAGAACCTGCTTCTCAGAGGAACCAGGGGCTATCTTTGCTAACCTCTCAGCAAGCTCCACATATGGCCTATAATTAGCTACCATGAAGCTGATATGCCATAGCTTCCTCAACTGCTCCTCAGCAGCCCTGACCAGCTCCGGATTCGCATGGCCAAGAATTGTTACACCTATGCCAGAGGTGAAATCGATATATCTATTGCCATGGATATCATAGAGAACAGCGTTCTCACCCCTCTCAATAGTTATTGGATGTAGAAGAGATATACCCCTCATAACATATCTACTACGAAGATCTAGATAGGGATCTGATGACATAGAATACCACCTAATAAGATACTCCTTGAACAACTAAAAACCAATTAAAGACCATATTGAAACAACTATTAAAACACATATCATAAACATTAAACCCAAAACACTATAATTATCCCCTATAGCTGGAAAGCTTATCTTATAGCTATAAACACCTATAAAGCGAGGAAACAGATTCTATGTTCAGCATATAGAAGTAATTCATTAAAAACATAGGAATAATTATAAAGAATATATGTTAGTATGTTAGAAAACCTCCCCATCGGAATCCATGCTATCTAGATCTAGAGTATCTGCCGAGGCCATCGCCTCGCTAAGAGCTATGAAGCTGAAGATCTCTAGGGTTAGTAGAAACGGCAGTATCGATGCATATGCAGAGAGTATCTCGCTAGCCTCCTCCTCCATACCAGCCCTCCTAAGCTTCTCAGCTCTCTCAAGATCCCTCCTAGCTATATCCCTCCACTCATCAAGCCTAGCCCATGCCTTTGATGTGGGCTCATAGACCTCTCTCTTAAAGATAAGCCCCCTCATCCTCTTCTCAACCAATCCCTCAGCCTCGAGCCATCCCAAAACCTTGAGAACCTCCTCTATAGAGAGTCCCGTCATGCTCGAAACCTCCTCAGGAGATCTAGCGCCTCTAGCGATGGCCTCTAACACAGCATATCTCTCGGGCGTATACATAGAAACCCTAGAATATTATAATTTGCGTTTGCTTATAAACCTCACCTTAACATCTTCCCAGCTCTAGAATGGCTGGGGTGTAAAGGGCTATAAGCCCCATGGAGGTTGATCCATGTCTCCGAGCCTGTATGTGAAGCACGGGATGAAGCCTATACTCTCAACCTTAAAAGGGGGATTAGACAGAGTTGTAGATCTTTATTTATTAATCTTCATGATTACAGATTCTCGTGGATGTAACTATGGGGATTGCTGTTCGTGGCAGATTGGTTGTTATGGCTTTGACAATAGTTGTTGTGGTTGCTGTAGGTGTTGTTGGTTCGTATCTATATTCAGCCTGGAGGGGGCAGGGTAGTGCTATAGATAGGCTTATAATAGTTGTTAATCCCTTACCCCGTGATAGGGTTGCTGCTGAGGCTAGGGAGCTGGAGTCTTTCTTAGAATCTAGGCTTGGTATTGATGTTGAGATATATTTCCCGACGAGTGTTGCTGCGATTATTGAGTCTCTTAGATTTGGCCATGCCCAGCTAGCCCTTGGCATCGGATCTCTTCCAGCTGCCCTTGCCCTCTATGTTGCTGATGTTGAGATGTTATTGGTTGAGGTGAGGGAGGTTATAATAAACGATACAGTTGTTCACGCGCCTTACTATTATTCATACTGGATAGTACTCAAGGATTCTCAGTATAGGGGGTTAGAGGATCTGAGGGGGAGGAGGGCTTGCTTCCCGAGTGAGCTATCAACATCTGGCTATATATTCCCGATGTATAGGCTTGTGGAGCTTGGATATCTAAAGGCTCCGGCGGATCCTAGGAGCTTCTTCGGCGAGGTAGTCTTCGCAGGAGGCTATGCACAGTGTTGGGAGGCTCTGAGGAATGGGCATGTGGATGTAACCATCATGGCTGGCGATGTGCCTGCCAGCCTATATTGGGTGGCTATGAATAGCAGCAGGGTTCTAGAGATGCAGGGGCCTGTGCCATCCCATCTTGTTCTGATATCCAAAGGGCTTCCAAGTGATTTGAAGCAGAGGATCAAGAACGCCCTTCTAGAGCTTAATAACAAGCCAGATCTTATGAGGAAGTTTGTATCAGCTATCTTCATTAGATTCGATGAGAGAACCCCTGAGGAGCATCTAAAACCCCTTTTAAACGCCCTAGAAGCAACTGGTTTGAAGGATAGGTATCTCAGGCTATACACTAACACCACTAGATAGCGGGGCTGTGGATTGCTAGCACTAACCCAGAGCCCAGCTGTCGAGCTCAAAGGGGCTGTGTTTAGCTATGGAGATAAAAGGGTTTTAAATGGCCTGGATCTCGAGGTTTTCTATGGGGAGGCAATAGCTATTATGGGTAGGAGCGGTGTTGGGAAGACAACCCTCCTAAAGATCGTTGCAGGTCTTCTCAAACCGGAGAGAGGTGTTATTAGGATCCTCGGGTGTGATCTCTCAAACAAATGCTTCGATAATGTGAGGGGTAGGATAGCCTATATACCACAGACGCTTGGTCTCATAGAAGGTGGATCAGCACTCTATAACGTCCTACTGGCTAGGGCATATGAAAAGCCCCTAAGATTTATAACAGGGATCTGGGGTAAGGAATATATCTCCAAAGCACTAGAGGCTCTAGAGGCTGTTGGGCTGCTGGAGAAGGCTAGGGCTAGGGTTGAGAGGCTAAGCGGGGGTGAGAGGCAGAGGGTTGCGATAGCAAGGGCTATTTTCCAGGGAGCACCAGTTATTCTAGCTGATGAGCCAGTCTCCAACCTAGATTTCGAGAGTGCTAGGGATGTGGTGGAGCTTTTAACAGGGTTGAGGAAGAGGGGAGTTGCTATAGTAGCTGTTATGCATGATAGGGATCTAGCCCATAGATATTTCGATAGGGTATATATCTTGGAAGGTGGTGTTCTCAGGGTGCTATCATGAGGATCATAGTTGCTTTTCTCATACCAACCGCTATGCTAGCATATATCCTCGGCCTGATAGATCCTGGGCTCTGGGCTAAAGCAGGTCTAAATATATCTAGATTCATACCTCTCCTAGGGGTTAGAAATGATCTCTGGGGAGACGCTCTCACAGCCGTCTATGAAACCCTGATCATATCTGTCTTCGGAGTCTCCTGCGGAGTCCTCATAGCATATCTTCTCGCCCCACTTGCAAGCCCTCTCCTAACTCCTCGCACCATAGCCATCGCTGGAAGGATACTCGCCAACACAGCCAGGACAGTGCCAGCGATACTCTGGGCAATACTATTCGTAATACTTATAGGGCCAGGGGCAAAGGCGGGCGCGCTAGCTCTCGCAATATATACCTCGACATATCTAGCCAAGTTCTTCTACGAGACCCTCGAGTCTGTGGATAGAGAGCTACTCGATTCTCTAAAGGCCATGGGTCTCAGAGGATACACGCTAGCCTTCGCACTATACACACATATCAGGAGACAGATTATAAGCAGCATACTCTTCATGCTCGAATATAACGTTAGAACAGCAACCATACTAGGATTCGTAGGCGCCGGCGGAGTTGGATACTATATACTACAATATCTAAGCACCCTAGACTACCAAGCAGTCCTGACATTCGTCATAGCCACCATAGCCATCGTAGCAGCAATAGACACAACAAGCTATACCCTAAGAACCCGAATATAGCTCTAACTATCTATAAACTACTAGTTACAACTGAAAGCCTATTATAAATTACCTGATACTCTGCCCTATCCTGGGCGTTAGTTTCCTATATATGGCGTCGCCTAGGAGGTTAAGACCTGCAACTGTTATGAGGAGGAAGATCCCTGGGAATATTGAAATCCACCATGCTGATGAAATATATGGTTGTCCCTCATATATGATTCTTCCCCAGCTGGGTAGATTAGGATCTCCCAGCCCTAGATAGCTGAGGCCAGCTTCAATAACTACCGCATTTGCTACTTGGAGGATTGTATTGGCTATTGCTGGCTGTATAGATGCTGGAACAATATGTCTCACTATGATTCTCAAGCTGTTAGCACCTATAGCTTTTACAGCCTCTACATATGGTAGCTCTTTAACCACTAGCACCTGGGCCCTCATAATTCTAGCTGTGATCGGCCATGTTGTTAACCCTATTATTAACATGATCAACGCTATGTTACTTCCATAGATTGCTGCGAGGGTAACTGCTATGAAGAACGTTGGGATCACGAAGAATATATCTGTTATTCTACTAACTATAGTGTCCACGACACCACCATAATATCCCGCTACAGTTCCAAGTAGGATCCCTATGATGGCTGCAATACCCGCTGCCACGAAACCAACCATGAGCGAGACCCTAGCTCCCCAGATCACCCTGCTTAAAAGATCCCTGCCGAGATGATCTGTTCCTAGAGGATGCTCGGGGGATGGAGGGAGAAATCTAGGGAAATCTATTGAATCATAGCTGGGTATCGGTAGGTAGGGAGCTGAGAACCCCATACACGCGATCGAGAGCACCATAAGGAACCCCGCCAAGCCCTTTGAATCGCCTATTACCTCTCTCAAAGCCCTTATAAAACCATATATAAATGATAGAAGAGGTATATTTAGCAACATTCTCACCCCTTCTGAATCCTTGCCCTGGGGTCGAGGCGCATATAGATTAAATCAGTAATTAGGTTAGCCACAACAACCGATGAGGCAACTATTAGGTAGATACCCATTATCACTGGGTAATCCCTTGTCCTTATAGAGTCGAGGAGAAGCCTTCCAATGCCTGGCCAACCAAAGACATTCTCTATGAGCGCAGCACCAGCTACAGAGAAGCCCATATGTATCGCGAAGACCGTTATGGGCGGTAGGATCGAGTTTCTAAATATAACCCTTCTATAGATTTCATCCTCGCTAAACCCTATAGCTCTATATGTGTGAACATAATCCTCAGATGCCTGCTGAATCACAGTATCCCTCACAATTTTGAAGTAGAGTGGGAGTGTTATCATGGTTAGAGTTGCTATAGGTAAGATCGAGTGATAGGCTATATCGAGATATAGCCAGAAACCCTCTTTGGGATTTCTCACATCCATAAGACCTGAGACTGGAAGTAATTTAAGCTGCACACCAAATATCATCATCAGCACGATTCCAAGCCAGAACGAAGGCACCGACCAAAGAAACATGTTAGCAGTTGTAATAAGATTATCAGCCTTCCTACCCATCCTCCTAGCAGCATAGATCCCAAGTACTATACCTGCCGAAAAAGCCAGGAGATTCGAGACAACTGTGAGTGTGAGAGTAACAGGTAGCCTCTCGAGTATGAGGTCAACCACGGGCTCAGAATATCGATATGAGTATCCGAGATCCCCCCTTAACACGTTAGATAGATATATGAATAGCCTCTCATAGAGAGGTCTATCAAGCCCCCATCTATGTCTTAGATATTCAACAACATCGGGGGAGCTGATAGCTATATCGCCAGCTACGAACTGTACAGGATCCCCTGGTGCAGTTGATATTATGATGAAATTCAAAACAATAATAAAAAAGATCACGAGGATAGCTTGTAAGGTTCTCCAGATAATTAGCCTAGCTAGTCCCAGAAGCCCCACCCCTCCTCCTAAAGAGAAGGGCTGCGAGCACCGCAACAAGGATAACAGCTATAACAGCTATAATGACACCTATCGAGACACCTCCAAATTGTGCTGGTGGCGATGTAGTTGCCACTCCTCCTGGGCTTATCACACTTGTAGGCGAGGATATGGCCTGTGTCATTGTAGCTATTATAGTTGTTGTCGCCTGAGCAGGGCTTGTTGTCTGTGGCGATGTCACAGCGGGTCTCCCCTTATCCCACCAAACCCTTTCCAAAACATTTAGGCCCGCTACTCCTGGGAGTTGCCAGTAGAATCCATGCCACTCTGTTCTGTAGATAAAGAAGGCCACTAGATCTACTATCGGTAGATATGGCAGATCTTTAGCCATGATCTCCTGGGCTTTCCAATATAGCTGAGCCCTCTTCGCCGGGTCAGGCTCGGATGCCGCTTGATCTAGTAGCCTTCCAAACTCGGGATTCGAGTAGTTAGCCATATTGAGATATGCTCCAGGCCCGAACCTAGATCTCATGTTATCAGGGTCAGGGCCTTGGAAGCCATCTAGCATTGCTAGATCGTAGTCCCTCTGCTTAACAACTTTGTTCTCCCAAGCAGCTATCTCATACTCTTCGATCTTAACATCTATACCGACTCTCTTAAGCTGCTCCTTTATAACAGCAGCTATAGCCTCAGTCTGGGCCCCCTGGAATATTGTGAATCTGAGGACGAGCCTAGAGCCGTTTGGGGTGTATCTAAAACCATCGGGTCCTTTCTTAAAGCCAAGCTCGTCTAAAAGGGCCTCAGCTTTAGCGGGATCATAGCTTGGCAGTGACGCATTTGGGTTGAAAGCCCAGCTTATCACAGGTGTATACATCCCTCTAGCGGGATAGCCATATCCATTGAGGGCTTTCTCAACTATCTCCGAGGTATTTATAGCATATGCTATAGCAAGCCTTATCCTTATATCTGAGAGGAGCGGGTTAAGGAGGTTAAACGCTATATACCACCTACTTGGCACAGGCCTTATATTAACTATCAGTCCTGGGGTAGAGTTTATCCTCGGAATCTCAGAGGGTGGAGGTGGGTTGGTCAACCAATCCCCCTCTCCGGCTAGAAAGCTCTGAAGGGCTGAAGTAGCATCTGGTACTATTTTGAATACCACTCTGTCGATGCACGGCCTACCTTTGAAGTAATCTGGATTTGCCTCGAGCGTAACGTGGTCCCCTTTCACGTATTCCACGAATCTGAAGGGCCCCGTCCCAACTGGCTTGGTTAGAGCGGGGATTGATGGATCCATCCAGTCTTTATATTCAGTTTTATTGAAGATATGCTCTGGTAATATAAATGTGCCATACCATGCTAGGAAGCCTAGGAATGCTGGGAATGGCTCTGAATATCTAACAATCACGGTATAGTTGTCAGGCGTGTCTACAGAGACCAGCTTATCCATCTTGAGAAAACCATACATAACGCCCTTATACTTTTTAATCGCCTCTAGCGTGTACTTAACATCGGCAGATGTAAATGGATAGCCATCATGCCATCTAACATTTTTAACAAGGTGGAATATGAATGTACTTCCGTTTGGCGCTACCTCCCACGATGATGCTAGCTCAGGGATCACATTATAATTTACATCTAGATCTACTAGCTTATTATATATCTGGGAGGCTATAGCAAAGAGAGCATCGTCAACCTGTGAATCTGGATTAAAGCTCTTAGGATCGCCCCAGTGAATCACCACAAGAGTACCCCCTATCCTAGGGCATGAGATAGGAGCTAAAGCCCCCTGGGCCTGGGAGTATGTCTGAGGCATCATAGCCATGGCTATGACGAATAACATGGATATTGATATATATAGCACCCCCGATCCTTTTATTCTCTTCCCTGGCATCTCGTTTACCCGAAGAGCAGTAAGCACAAGGATAATATATTTTTTATCTCTAAACATCGATAATAAGGAGCGATTACCTCGTCTACCCCAATATAGATGGATCTGGATAGGCTATATCAAATACCTAAGAAGCGCTTTTACCTATATAGAGCATCGTATAGAGTCCCGCCGCTAGCTGAACCTTTACCAAATTCCTTATCTCTATAGGTCTATACTCTCTATTCTCTTCAAGCTGTGATAGTATCTCTTCAAATCTTCTCTCAACATCCTCTAGAATAGGTCTCAGCAGAGGCTTTATCCCATAGATTTTCCTTACCAGCCTGTAGAGCATGCCGAGACCTAATGCTGAGTAGAACTTAGAAACATACATATTATCAAAGACCTCGGCAACAGTTGCCCTCCTCTCTAGACTAGGATCTCTGAGGGCCCATATTCTCTGAGCCTCTATAGATTTAAGCCCTGTTTCAGCGAGGTACTCTATAGACTCAGCTAGTTTAGACTCTTCCGAGCAAGGATCCGTTGAGGCCAGCTCATCCCTCACCCTACTCCAGACCGAGCTTATATATCGATAAATCTCCTCTCTAATTTTAAGACCGCTAAGAATAGCTTCCCTCCTAGAGATCTCTTCCTCCCCTATATCATCTACTCTGGGATCATAGAAATATGGAACCTCCGTTACTAGCTCAAATACACAGGGATTCTTCTCAACAGCATAGTCATAGCTACTGCCCCCGTGCTTTATAATAGAAAGTGGATCTAGGCCCTGTGATTCGAGAAAGTCATAGTAATCCCTTAACCCAATCATCTTATAGATCGCCTTAGAAAGTCTCACAGCCCATGGAACCTCAGGCTCCCCCAGGCTTAGAGGTATTCCAAGGCTCCAGGGATATAGCTGGTAGATCGGATAGAGAAGCGGGGCCTCCCTAGATATGTAGTAATAGACACCGCCAAAGCCTGAGTTGTGGAGGCTATAGATAAAATCTGGTGCATAGCTATCTATAAGAGACATGAGAGCCCTTGTCTCAGGAGTTGGTTTTTCAAAGACATATTTTTTATACCTTATTGGGAAACTCCACTCAACCTGAACATTACCAGCAGGCCTATAGTAGTTCTTCGCATAGTTATTTATAGTAAAGGGCCCTTTTAACCAGCCCTCATTAAGCTTGAGACCATCTATATCGATGGCCTTGACTATTATAAAGGTAAAGCCAAGGATCTTTCTAAGCTCCTCATCCTCAGCCAACCTCTGGGAGAGGTAGTCAAGCATGAGAGTTCCAACAGGTTCGTTAGGGTGTGGAGCTCCGAAAAGCAGGGCTCTCTTAGAGCCCCCACTAATTACTATAGCCCTTATACTCCTTCCACACCTGGTAAACCCCACATCAACGATCCTCACAATATCTCTGTGCTCTCTAACCAGCTCCTCAGTCGATGCCTCTAACTCATCATAGCTCTTAAATCCCCCATACTCGGGAACACTTTTCAAAGCCCTCTCTATAGGATCTACATAGCTCTCCAACCTTGCCTCTAAATCCATCTTCAATCCTCTTCTAAAAATATCTCTCTAGCATAAAAATCGAAAAGATCAAGAATATATTGCTCAGCCAGCTCTTCTGAGGCTATTACATCTCAGTGCCTCGCTCCTCCAGTGGGTAGGATGTCGGTAGAAGAACCCTTTATTATAGAGGTTCTCCTCTGATTTTTTAGCTCTCCAATTTTATTTCCATTATCATATTTGCTAGAGCATAGCAATATATAGAGGTGAATGACAACAGCTTTGGTTTTTATGTGAAATATAACTACTATGGGGAGGAATTGTGGAGCGTAATATCGCTAATGTGCCAGTGGCTATAATTACTGGTGGAAGTAGGGGGATTGGAAGAGCCTCTGCTATAAAATTTGCAAAAGCCGGATACTATGTCTATGTTTTAGACATCATTTCAAGCGATGTTTGTCAAGAGATTAAGAAGAGTGGGGGTCTCTGTGAGTATATAAAATGTGATGTATCCTTAGAGAAGGATGTTGCAGAAGCTATAAACTATATATATAGTAAGCATGGAAGAATAGATGTTCTAGTTAATAACGCAGGACTTTTGATAATAAAGCCTGTAGAAGAGACTACATGGGAGGATTTTAGAAAATTAGTAGACATAAACCTCGGAGGTGTTTTCCTATTAGTGAAGCATGTTGCACCTATTATGAAGAAGCAAAGGCATGGAGTTATAATTAATGTTGCATCTACAGCGGCGCATAGAGGTATTCCGTATCATTCTATCTACAGTGCTACAAAAGGGGGTATTATATCTATGACAAGGGCCTTAGCCGTGGAACTCGGGTTATATGGTATAAGGGTTATCTCTATCAGCCCAAGCTCTGTAGATACGTATATGCTACGGCAGGAGGCGGCTGTTGCGGGTGTTAGCTACGAGGAATTTAAGAAAGAGAGAGCTGCATGGACCGCTTTAGGCAGAATCGCTTATCCAGAGGAAATAGCAGAGGTGATATTCTTTCTAGCTTCCTCAAGTGCCTCATATATAACAGGTGTCGATATACTAGTAGATGGGGGAAGAACTGCTAAATAAATTTAACCGGATAATAGCATATCATAACCTTAAACATTGTTTAATTTTATTGTTATTAATTTATAACTTAATTAAAAAGATATATTGTGGTAGATTCAGAGTGGGTTTAGAGGAGTATATGAGGTTTACGCGAAGAGCTATACTAAGTGGAGGTATAGGGAATGTAATGGAGTGGTATGATTTCGCTGTATATGGGTACCTAGCTACTACAATCTCAAAGCTATTTTTCCCATCTGAGGATCCTCTGGCTTCTCTGACAAACACTTTCCTAGTCTTCGCGGTAGGCTTTGCAGCTCGCCCCGTAGGTGCTATTGTGATAGGGCATTATGGGGATAGAGCTGGCAGGAGGAACGCCTTGATATTGACAGTCTTGCTCATGGCCCTCGGAACTATACTCCTGGGTTTAATGCCTCCCTACTCGGCTATCGGTTTATGGGCCCCCATAGGCGTGGCAATAGCTAGGCTAATCCAGGGCTTCTCAGCAGGCGGGGAGTGGGGAGGTTCAACGTCCTTCATGGTTGAATATGCTGGGGAAAGACGCAGGGGTTATATAGGGAGTTGGCAGCAAGTCACTGTGGCATCAGGGCTGCTCCTAGGATCCATAGCCGGAACTATTGTAAGTCTCCTTCCACAGGATCTAGTGTTATCCTGGGGTTGGAGGCTCCCCTTCATCATAGGCGGAGTGGCTGTCGGCTTAATAGGGTTCTATCTAAGGCTAGGTGTTCCAGAGACACCCAAGTTTGTAGAAGTCGAGAAGACGGGTCAGAAGAGCCTTTCACCTTTAGCTGACGCGATGAGTAATAATTATAAAGAGATACTGCTAGCTCTTGGCTTTACAATTATGTGGACGGTCACCTATTATACATTCCTAACATATATGCCGAGCTATGCTTCAGCTGTGCTTAAAATCAGCTCCTTCCAAGCTTTCTTATCCACTACTATAAGTTTGACAGCCTTTATAATATTGATCCCGTTATTTGGATATCTCTCAGATATATATGGAAGAAAGCCATTTCTAATAGCATCTTCAATAGGATTTCTAGTCTTAACATATCCTCTTTTATATATAAGCGGTTTCGGCTTTCAATATCTTCTGCTCGCACAGCTACTCATAGCCCTGATGCTTGCTATGTTCTCAGGTCCTGGACCGGCTGCTATTGCTGAGATCTTCCCTACAAGAGTGAGGTATAGTGGTCTATCAATAGGCTATAATATAGCTGTAGCTGGGTTTGGAGGTACAGCACCATATATAGCATCTCTCCTAATAGGCATCACTAATAACAGGTTAACTCCAAGCTTTTATGTAGTAGGAGCAGCATTAGCTACCTTGATAACCCTTCTCTATATAAGAGAGACGTATAGAGAACCTCTTAGGTGAGAATATGGATGCTCGGTATATAGCTGAGACTATAGCACGAGAAAAAGAACATTGGATCGAATTTCTACGCAGTATAGTTAATATTGACAGCAGCACAGATTACAAAGAAGGAGTAGATAGTGTAGGATCCATCATAGCTGAGGAGTTAAGGAGCCTTAAATTCGATATAAATATGATCAAAAATGATATATACGGAAATCATATACTCGCATGTAGGAACAGAGGTTCAAAACCAAGCATACTATTTGTAGGACATATGGATACAGTATACCCTAGGGGAACTGTTAAACATAGACCATTCACTATTAAAGATAACATAGCTTATGGGCCCGGTGTTCTCGATATGAAGGGAGGTATAATGGTTATGCTTTCAGCGCTAGATGCATTAAAAAACATAGATTCAAGATTTTATAAAAATGCATCAATATGTATTTTCCTAAATAGCGATGAGGAAATACTATCACCATCTTCAGCAGATAAGATCGATGAAGAGGCTAAACAAGCGGATCTGGCGGTTGTGTTCGAACCAGCCAGGCCTGGGGGAGGGTATGTGAGGAGAAGATGGTCTGTTGCTAGGGTGAAGATTACTGTACAAGGCATGTCAGCACATGCCGGATGGATATCACCTAGAAGGGAAACAAGCGCTGTGCATGAGTTAGTTAACAAGCTATCCACAATATTAAGTAACATAAAAAGCAAAGATCGTGTTCTCGTTAATATAGGTATTATAAGAGGAGGAGAGAGATTTAATGTCGTAGCACCATATGCAGAGGCTGAGTTAAGTATAAGGGCGCCTACTAAGGAAGAGGTGGAGGGGATCATAAGAGAGATAAGCCCCGTCGTGGGGAAAGCATCTACCGAGGAGGTTAACAGCTCTTTAAAAGTTATAACTCTGTGGCCACCTCTTCTAGATACAGAGAGAAATAGAAATGCTTTTAGGTACTTCCAGAAAGCTGCAAATGAGCTGGGGAAAGAGATCTTTGTGGTTGACAGCGGCGGCGGATCTGATGGAAACCATATATCACAATATACCGCTGTGGTTGATGGTGCTGGTGCATATGGTGAGAATCCACATAGTCCGCTTGAGTATATAGATATAGATAGGACATTTGAAAGAGCAGCTATAGCAGCTAGGGCCCTCGAACTATTCTATAAGGAATATATATCTCACGAATCAACACATGGTGGTGATTAAGATGTACTGGGTGAACCTATCCTTCGACTTTGATGCATACTCCCTCTGGATAGCTAGGGGGCTCACAAACTATACAAATCTATCTAGAGGGGAGTTCGCCTCAATAGGCGTTAAAAGGGTTCTAAAACTGCTTAGAGAATATAATATAAAGGCAACCTTCTTCATACCAGGCCACACAGCAGAGCACTTCCCCGAGGATGTAGGTATGATCAGGGATGAGGGACATGAGATAGGGCATCATGGCTATATCCATGAACCACCAGAAACGATAAACAATCCAGAGGGGGAGAGAAGGGTTATCGAGCTGGGGATAGATGCTCTTAAAAGGGTGGCTAACGTGATTCCAAGAGGATATAGATCTCCTTCATGGGCTCTTACAAGATATACACTCTCAATCCTTGAGGATCTTGGTTTTATCTATGACTCAAGCCTAATGGGAAATGATTACATGCCCTATAGACCTCACCTATACGTCTATGTGGAAGAAGGAGGGAAGATCGTGAAGGGCCCACTCTCGAGGCTCATAGAGATCCCCATCCACTGGAGCCTAGATGACTATCCACATTTCGAATACGTTAGATCCCCTAACTACATCTTACAAGGCCTTAGATCTGTAAGCGATGTTCTCGAAAACTGGACATTAGATTTTGAATATATGGTTAGAAATATAGATGAAGGGGTCATAACCTATACATTCCACCCAGAGGTCATAGGAAGGGGGCATAGAATGATATTTCTAGAGAGGCTGATAAAATACATAGTGGATCATCCAAGGCATAGGGAAATAGAGTTCAAAACGCTTGAAGAGATAGCAAAGGCCTATAGGAGGAGATTTAACATAGACTAATCTCTTCCTACCATGAAAGAAAAGTCCGCCTTAAGCAGAAGATTTGAAAAATATCATTTTATCAAGCTCTTCATCTAGTCTTAGGCATGCTACTCTATCTTAGTTAGAGTGGGATCCAGAGTGCCATATTCAATGAAGCACCAACCCAATATGAAGGGTTATCCATGGAATGTGCTTTTACGTGGGAGGCTATATACTGCGAAATCTATAGTTTAGGCTCGTATCTCCCATCGATAGCTGTCCAACCACCATCAACGTAAATCACGCTGCCCGTTATATATGAAGATGCTGGCATTGAGAGGAAAACGGCTACTGAGGCGATTTCCCTAGGATCTGCCCATCTTTTTAATATAGTTTTTTCTATGTATGCTCTGTACCACTCAGGATCTCTTTTTATCTGCTGGGTTAAAGGAGTATCTACAACACCTGGTGCTATAACATTGACCCTTATTCCCTGTTTTCCATATTCAGCCGCAGCTACCCTTGCCAGCTGTACTATTGCTGCTTTGGACGCAGCGTAGGGCCCCTGGCCAGGTTCCACGACTAGATGTCTTATCGATGAGATTATCACTATGCTCCCGTTTTTCCTCATATATGGGAATGATTCTTTCAGCAATATAAAGCAACCCCTTAGATTCACATTGATAACTCTGTCGAATTCCCCATATGTATATTCCTGAATAGGCTTTCTAATATTGATTCCAGGTACTATATATAGAGAGTCTATACCGCCATATTCCCTTTGAACAAAGTTGAGGAGAGATCTCACATCTTCTATATTGGTTATATCAGCTTTATAACCTTTAACACTATAACCCTTGCTTAATAGCTCCTCAACCACATTCCTAAGCCCCTCACCATTTATATCGCTAGCAACCACTTTTCCACCTAGTTCCGCATATAGCTCAGCAATAGCTTTTCCAATACCACCTGCAGCACCAGTTACCAATGCAACCCTACCCTCAACAGAAAATAGATCTCTAGCCCTCATAGACAAACCCCCACTCTCTGGGTCTGTTCATACCGTGCAGCTTTTTCTAAACATACTCTTTACCATTGCTATATGAGCCTAAAGTATGTGGCAACATATATTTTCGAGGCTTTCACAATATCTGATATCTCTATATATTCATCAGGTGCGTGGGGTGTTCCGTAGCCTCCTGGGCCGTATGTTGCTGCCTCAAACCCCCTCTGCAGATAGTAGATCATATCTAGGCCGTTAAAGCAGACCACCTTATCAGGCCTCCTCCCCATAATCTCTTCCGATGAATCCTCTATCGCCTTGAATATCCTAGCATTCTCATTAGCCACAGCAGCGTTTTGGGCTAGGAGGAGCTTTACCTCTGCATCGATGCCCATAGATCTAGCTATGTTTTCAACAAAGCTCTTGATCTCGTTCCAGGCTTCCTCAACACTCTCCTCAACTATGAGCCTCCTATCAAGGCTGAATGTAACCTCTCCTGGAACCTGGTTTATCTTATCCCCTCCCCTTAGAAAGCCTCCTATCATGAGGGTTGCCTTTGAGGCCTCTTCATAGTCATATCTATATCTACTCCTCTTAGACTCGATCTTAGGTACTAGCTCGTCAAACATCTTAACAGCAAGGCGGGAGGCCTTCTCAAAAGCGTTAATACCGAGCCATGGAGCAGCTCCATGAGCAGTTCTACCTCTAACAGTTACAAGCCCCCTTATCCTGCCCTTCTGACCTATATAGATCCTCTCAAGCCCTGTAGGCTCAGCAATTATAACATATCTCCCCCTCACCATATTATTCTCAACAACATACTGAGTACCTGTCTCACCACCTATCTCCTCATCAGGCACAAGGAAGGCCTCAACACCATAGCCCATAGCCTCTATAGGCTTCAACAAAGCAACCATCGAGAGAGCTATAGATGCTATACCACCCTTCATATCGCTAGACCCACGCCCATAGACCCTACCATCTATAACCCTAGGTTTGAAGGGTTCCGTAACCCTCCACCCAGGGCCTCCTGAAACTACATCATAATGGCCGTTGAAATGAATAAGCATCCTATCAGGATCACCAATCCTAGCGATAACAACATACCGAGGCTTACCCCTACCAACTTCAGGCAACCTAGGATCTGTATATTCGAGAGGGATCTGACGGATCTCAGAGGATATTCCATAGGAAGACAGAAATTCGCTAGCCAGCTTAGAAAACTCGAGATAATGATCGCCCTCAGGCGATATTGTTGGAATGGAGATCATATCTGTGAGAAACTTTAATATACTATTGATCTCCCGATCTATAATCTGGGCTGCCTGATCCTTTAACTTTGATATCTCGATATTCACCATGTCATACAGCCCAATAGAATGTTCTTTGAACCAAATATAAACAATAATCCATTATGGTTATATAGCTAATATATAGCAGAATAACTCTACACAAAATAATAAAATATTAAGATTATACAATGTCTAAATATATAATTAGTTAGAAATATTAGCTGTATAGTATACACTGCAACAGGAGGAATAAATATGACAAGCACTAATAGAAGGGAATTTTTAAAGTTTATTGGCGCAGGTGTCATAGGTCTCGCAATAGGTTCTGCCGCAACATATATACTTACACCCAGAGGAGCTGCGGAAAGAATAGTTGAAAGAACAGTTACAGCGACTACGACAATATCTACCCAGACTTTTCCTAAAGTCACATCACCAGTTACACCAGGTATCCCTTCTAAGCCAATAGAGCTTATAGATGTTGATGCTCGATCGGGACCCGGAGCACCCTTCACAGTTCCAGCAATAAATGCTAGAAAAATGGCTATCGACGAGATCAATAATAGTGGAGGTATTCTTGGTAGGAAGATAAACTATAGAGAATACGATGAGAATCAGGGAAGTCCGGATGCTGTTGCCAGGTTGGTTAGAAGCACTATTGATCAGTATAAACCTGATCTAATAGTTGGTCTAGGCATATCCTCAGATTGCTTGGCCGTGGCACCAGTTGTTGACGAGCTAAACACTATTACCTTTGTTCAATGTGCTACTAACCAGCTTTTGCAAGGAGGCAAAGTACCTAAATATAAAACAGTATTTAGGCCAATAGGATCAAATGCTGCTCTCGATGCTGTAGGGCTTGCATACTATGTTGCTAAGCACTTCCCGAATATCAAGAAAGTCGCTGGTATAAACCAGGACTATGCATATGGGAGGGATGAGTGGAATTTCTTCATAGCTGCTCTTAAAAAACTTAAGCCAGATATTGAGGTTGTGAACACGTGGTGGGTTCCCCTAGGAACATCTGACTTTAGAGCCCATATATCCCAGATAATGCAGGCAAAACCCGATCTACTTCAAACAAGCATATTTGGCTCAGATGCTGTTAACTTCATGAGACAAGCTATAGCTGCTGACTTACCCTCTAAGATACCGATAGCGTATGCTCATGCGGAATCCTTATTACATCTAGTACCAGAAATGCCTGATGGTATCATTATACAGGCAGCAGGGCCAGCCTATCCGCTTTACCCACCACCTAATATATATGGCAAGAACTTCTCCTTCGTTAACAACTATAGATCAAGATATAATGATTATCCACACTACTCCTCATACTATGCATATGACTCCATATATGCCTATAAATATGCTGTTGAGAGAGCATATTCTATCCTTGGGAAGTGGCCTGATATAGACGACCTAATAAAGGTTCTTGAGGAGCTAGCATTTGAAGGTGCTCAAGGCCTAGTCTATATAAAGAAAGACCACGACACTGGGGTAGGATCTCTGGTTGGAGTTACAAAGAGAGATCCTAGATATCCATTTGTTACACTAGATCCTAATAGCATAGAGCTATTTCCAGGATATTTGGTAACACCTCCCCCAGGAGTGTCTCCAGGTAATTGGATTAGCACCTGGTGATGAGGTTATAACAAATTGCTATCATATATAAATATTTTAGATGGACTTTACTATGCATCGATACTCTATCTCCTATCACTAGGTTTAAACCTAGTATTTGGTGTCTCAAAGCTATTGAATCTCGGACATGGATCATTCTATTCCTTAGGAGCATATATAACAGCATGGTTTATAGGCATAGCATTATCTTATTATAGACAGTCACAAGCATTATTGCTTATACCATATCTAGGCATAGCTATAGGGGCTATAGCTGTTGCCGCAATAGGTGCTCTTCTTGAAAAAACTATCATACGATTTCTATATAATATAACATTAGAAAGACAATTATTAGCCACATATGGAATACTTCTCATATTCTCAGATATTGAGAGAATGATATGGGGAGGTAATATATTGAGCGCTCCCCAACCAGTAGATCTATTGGGAAACATTAACGTTGGAGGATATTATTATCCGACATACTATATTCTCTTAATAATCATAAGCTTTTCTATTGGAATAGGTATGCATCTCTTCATATATAAAACAGATATTGGGATCCTAATAAGAGCTACATCATATGATAGAGAATTAGCTCCTGGCCTCGGAATTAATGTAAGGAGAGTAAGTACTGTAACATTTCTCTTAAGCGCTTTTTTAGCAGGACTAGCGGGATCCCTTATAGTACCCATAACCTCTGCAACATTAGGTATGGAGATAGAACCTCTTATACTCGCCTTTATAGTCTCAGTTATAGGTGGCCTTGGAAGTTTTTGGGGATCTCTTATCGGCTCTATATTGATTGGAGAGCTGAGATCTCTGGGGATAGCTCTCTTCCCGGAAATAGAGTTGGCAATAGTTTTTCTAATAGCTGCGATAGTGCTGGCTATAAGGCCAGAAGGTCTTCTAGGGAAAAGATATGGTAGATGAGTTATCAATGGTGGGTAGCCGTGGTGTCTACTAATTCATTTCGTTTTCTAAGGAGTATGCTAAAAGTAATTATGATATTTGTTATTTTTACAGCTTTATTAACAGTGCTACCTTATCTTCTACCTGACTACTATATAATAGTACTATCATATGCTCTATCTTTTGCAATAGCTTCTCTGGGCTTTAACCTATTACTAGGCTATACAGGGTTATTATCCTTTGGCCATGCTTCTTTCTTCGCTATTGGTGCATATACGGTAGCATTGATCGCGCGATATATGCCAAGGATCTATTCTTTAGAAATAGTAATACCTATAGCTCTCGGAGTTAGCGCTTTATCTGCAGCCCTCATCGGGGCTATATGCATTAGACATACCGAAGCTCACTTCTCGATCCTAATGTTGGCAATATCTATGATTATATACTCGCTTATATTCAAATTCTACAACATTACAAGAGGCTCTGATGGGCTTCCAGTACCAATACCAAAGATGCTCGGGTTATCACTATCAGAGATGCCAAGATCCGAGTACATAACAAGTATATTTTACTATATATTGATTAGTATATTTATCGCTTCTACATTCATAATGTACCTTATAGTCTCCTCACCTTTTGGCAAGGCTTTGCAGGCAATAAGAGATAATCCAGGCAGAGCTTATTTAATTGGAATAAATGTAAAGCTCTATAGGTATTACTCATTCATACTGTCTGGTATATACACCGGACTTGCTGGGGCTTTATGGAGTATAGTTAATGGATATACAAGTCCTGAAATAGCTCATTGGACCTTTTCAGGGGAGATAGCCTTTATGACTCTACTTGGCGGCTATACGTTATTTATAGGACCTATATTAGGTGCCATAATATATACTTTTTTAAAACTCTATGCTGTAATATATACACCATATTGGCTATTCACGACTGGAGTAGCTATTACAGCATTCTCACTATTGTTACCTAGGGGTATAGGAGGGGGTATCATGGACATATATAAAATAATGATATATAATAAGGAGGAGAAGAGAAAAGTGGTGGAGAAATATGTCCGAAAATGAAAAAACTTTGCTTAGAGTTATAGATATAAAGAAGTATTTTAATGGTATTAGAGCAGTTGATGGTATAAGTTTTACATTAGAACATAATGAAATCTTAGCTATAATTGGACCTAACGGGGCTGGTAAAACAACCCTTATAAATCTTATTAGCGGCTATATAATGCCAGATAGCGGAAAGATCGAATACCTTGGCAGAGATATTACCTATTTTCCATCATATAAAAGACTAGAGCTAGGGATTGCTAGAAGCTTTCAAATAGTTAGCGTATTTGATCAAATGTCGGTTATAGATAATATAAAAATAGCTATACTTTCATCGAGAAAAATGATCCGCGATATGATAGTTCCGGTAGATCTTTACATAGATATTGAAGAAGAAGCGATAAAAATCCTGAATATCTTTGGCCTATCACACAAAATAACATCCACACCTAAAGAGTTATCCGAAGGTGAAAGGAAGCTTCTTGATATAGCCATAGCCTATGCTACCAGACCAAGGCTATTGCTAATGGACGAGCCGACATCAGGCGTTGCTACGAAAGATAAGTTCAAGATTATGGATACCATCATAGGGGTGATTAAGGCTAGTAAATTATCATCAATTATAGTAGAGCATGATTTAGATATAGTATCTTCTTATGCAGATAGAGTATTAGTTCTTAGTGAAGGTAAAGCACTGGCTATTGGAAAACCAAGTGAGATACTTGAGAGCCCTATAGTCAAAAAAACTCTCCTTGGTGGCATATAAATGATCGCCCTTTCCGAAAGCCTGTTAAAAGTAGAAAGCTTAGAAGTATATATAGGATTTCTTCATATTCTAAGAGGAATAGATCTCGAGATAAACAGAGGAGAGATTGTATGTCTACTTGGAAGAAACGGTGCTGGGAAAACAACTACTATAAAAGCTATAATAGGACTGAGAAAAACAGCTAGAGGGAGGATCATGTTTGATGGAATTGATATAACGCATCTCCCACCTGAGAAAAGGGTCTTGATGGGTATAGGATATCAGCCTGAAGATGTCAAAATATTCCCCGATTTGACGGTTAAGGAAAATATAGATATACCGCTAATAGTAAGGCACGTTAGAGATAGGAATCGTGTTTACGAGACAATATATAAAATTTTCCCTGAAGTAAAAGATCTGCTTCATAGAAGAGGCAGCCAACTAAGTGGGGGTCAAAGGAAAATGGTAGCGATAGCTAGAGCACTAGCATATGATCCTAAAATAGTTTTACTCGACGAACCATTCGAAGGACTAGCCCCTATAGTTGTTAACAGAATTTTCAAAGCATTCCAAGATATGAGAAAAGAAGGTATTTCGATATTATATGCCGAATCAAATATAAGAACTATTAACATCGCCGATAAAGTATATATTATAGAAAGAGGAGAAATTATGTTCCACGGTACTCCTGAAGAAATAATGAGTAATGAACAAATATTAAAGATCGTTGGTAGATGAAAAGAAATATATAAGATTAGTAATAATTTATTAATAGTTATAGCAAAGAGTTATAGATGAAAGCTATAGACCTAATAAGATTTTGAAGTTACTTTAGATTTTTATTCTTCTTAAAATATCTGAACATAGAATTGATATCTTCCTGACTTTAAAAGAGCATTTTAATTATTAGAGTTATCTTTTTTTTTTATTTTATCTTTACTTTATATGACATGTTTTCTTCATCTCCGCTCGAAGCGAATTGTATATATATAGGTATATATACACCTTCTAGTAACTATACTTGGTGAAGATGTGTTTTGAGGAAGAGCCTAGCTATAGCTATTGGTGTTGTGATCATTATATTGGCTGTGGTATCTATGTATCTCATATATCCAGGACTTCTAGGCGGTCAGCAGATGTATGGGCTTCCCCAGACTCAGAGGACAACCAGTGCTCAGGTATCTAGAGAGATAGAGGTTGAGTTGGATGACTATTACTTCGAGCCCAAATCGATCTCGATCCCCCTTGGAGAGACTGTGAGGTTAGTGCTGAAGAATGAGGGGAGGTCAACGCATACATTCACAATAGATGAGCTTGGTATAAATGTGAGGCTTGCACCGGGAGAGACGAGGACTATCGAGATAACCCCGGATAAGGTTGGCAGCTATATATTCTATTGCATACCACACAGAGCTCTAGGGATGGTTGGGAACATCACAATAACATCGAAGAGCTAGCACCACAGTGTCTCTAAAAAATATTCTATAGTTTTTTCGGAACTATGATTATATTTTTATTTATAGGCGATGTGTAGTTAAAATATATCTTCCTAAGAATGTTTCTATTCTTTTAGCAAATCTTATGGATCTGATTGATAGTGATCGCAAACTATATGTAAATCTTCTCTATTATATCGGTTTCGTTATGTATATTTTACATATGATCTTTTTTCGTGAATATATATGCAAATGTATCGATATGAGGTTGAAGGTGGTGCGGTGTTAAACCTAGATCTTGGATCTACGATCTGGCTTTCCATAGGGGCTATACTGGTATTCCTCATGATCCCTGCCATAGGTATGCTTGAGGCGGGGCTTATAAGGAGGAAAAATGTTGTTAATGGGCTTATGAAGGGGCTTCTAGCAGTGATGATCTTCCTCCCAATATGGTTCGCTGTATATCCCATATATTATAGCGGCATCCTAGTAGACGGCTTCTACCCAACCACTAGCGATGCCGGTGTCCCCATCTATATCTATGGGTTCTTCATAGGGGTCTTCGGAGCAGTGACCCTTGCCCTCATATATGCTGGGATCCCTGAGAGAATCAGATTCGGCGGCTGGGTTATATTCTCA
>JAWAXC010000004.1 GCA_038897115.1 Sulfolobales archaeon
TATGGGATCCTCAGGCTGGATCTTCACAACAGCGATCCGACTCCTGCGAGAAGCAAGCTTAGCCACCAGGTTAAAGGGGTTATCAAACGGTAGCCACTCAATATACACACCTAAATATCTAAACCCTTTCATTTTAAACTCAACAAGAGCAGAGCTAGGGGTTATCAGCTTTAAAACCCCACCCTCCTCTAAACAAGATCTTACATAGCTCCTCATCACCCTCCTACCAACCCAAGATCCAAATGAGTACCACAGACCCAAGGTGATAGCTAATATAATGAAAACCTCAACCACATCCAACTAGAGTCCCGCCCATCCCTAGAAAATATTATGGCTGGGCACCAATATTACTTAGCCATAGACCCGAGGTTTAGAATAAACACCATATAGATCTACAAAAGTGTCTAGCTAAGCTGGTAATTCCTTTCCCTTTGTCTCTTGCAGGAATATTATAGCTATTATTGATATTATAGAATATGCGGCCATGATAGCTGATAGCCAGAACCAGTTCTCATAATACCTCCCCCCTATAAGGAGTGTGAGTATTATTGGTGATAGCCCACCAGCAAATATTGTTGTCATCTGGAATGCCGTGCCTATAGCTGTGGCTCTAACCCTCGTTGGGAATAGCTCTGAATAATACGCCGTCTGGGGTGCGAAGGATATGGCGTGTATGATTCCATAGATTCCAAGTGCTATAGAGGCTATTAATATGTCGTGGGGGCTTCTAAGGATTATTATTGGGAAGAGTAGCGAGTATATTAGTATAGCTATATTGCCTAGTAATAAAGTCGTTCTCCTCCCAATAATATCTGCTATGAGACCTCCCAGAGGCTCTGTAACCGCTTCGAATAAAGCTGCTATAGTCACTGCTATAGCTGCCTCCGCCTTCGAATACCCTATACCTGTGAGATATATGAGGCTATATGTTGCGTAGACGTAGAAGAGGGCATTCTGGGCTGCTTTCGCAGCCATTAAATGCAATATCTTCCTCCAATATCTCCTCACAGCCTCGGATATAGGGTTTCTCGAGATATCCCCCCTTCTCAGTATCTGTTGGAATAGCGGGGATTCAAGGACATAGTATCTGATCACACCACCTATAACGGCTACAGCAGCACCTATATAGAAAAGGATCTTCCAGCTCTGCTGAATAAATAATGCCTCACCATATAGATTGATCAGAAATGCGCTCAAGGCCGTTCCCATGAGAAGCCCTATGGGAACCCCGATCTGTATAAAGCTCCCCCAGAAAGCCCTATACCTAGAATCATGATATAACTCCGATATAAAGGCGCTCGCAGCACCCCACTCGCCTCCCAGAGCTATGCCCTGGAAGAATCTTAGAATAGATACAATGGCTATGCCAAGATATCCAATAGAATCATAGCCAGGGACCAATGCTATCCCAAGAGTAGCTACACCCATAATAATCAGATCTATTACTAGAGAAACCTTCCTCCCGAGCTTATCGCTTATATAGCCAATAACCATCGCCCCAGTAGCACGGGCTACAAAACCCAGCCAATATGTTATCAGAGATATAAGTGCTGCTAACTCCCTAGGAACGTCTCTTGGGAAAAAATAATATGGGAAGACCAAAGCTGCAACAGTTCCATATACAAAAAAGTCGTACCACTCAAGCGTAATACCTATATTAGCTATAACAAGAGCTCTGGATCTGCTTCTCTTTATCTCCAGCATAACTTGATCTATAGAAACATCTCTAACAGGGTTCCTCTTCCCACCATATTTGTTATTTCCAGATCTTCCAAATAAATTTCCGAACATATTTATCACTCATCTATATATAAGGTTACTAATATTTAAGTATTTCTACATAGAATCTTTAGCTTAAGCTACGAATACTAGAAAATATATCTATAGATCTACGTTAAATAATCCAAAAAGATAATAAGTTTTTACTTAACAATATTTAAGCATTCTATGTATATGTCATTTGGTGAGTATATGGGTCAGATAGTCAATGGGATCGATGTTGATAGGCTTAGGCAATTGCTTAAAGAGGCTGAGAAGAATAAGGATCTTATCGCAAGTATCTCTAAATATAGTGCTAGGGTTAGGTGGCTGGGATCTGGGTTCAATTTCAAGGCATATATAAGGGATCATTCCTTCGCTGTGTCAGAGCCTCAGGATGTTGGTGGGGTTGATGCTGGTCCAAGGGCTATAGAATATGTTCTAGGAGCTCTAGGTGCTTGTTATGCTACTGGTTTTGTTCTTAATGCTACTAAGAGGGGTGTTAGGATTAGAAACCTAGAGATAGCCCTAGAGGGTGAGATAGACAACATACTAGTATTCCTAGGACTATCAAACCAAGGACACCCAGGATATAGAAGAATAGTGGCAAAAGCCTATATAGACGCAGAAGCAGACGAAAAAACAATAAAAGAAATATGGGAAGAAACAGTAAAAACATCACCAGTAGGAAACACACTAACAAGACAAGTAGAAATAATACCTGAGGCGAAGGTGGTTAAGGGCTGAACAAGGCTAGAATCGATTTTTTATAAGATCCCCATATCATCTTCGCCTTGATAACAGGTATTTGAAATCAACAAATATTTTATATTTATATTTATATTTGTGTCTAAGGATCCCTGAAAAATAATAGTGTATATAGTAAGTATCTTCATAGGTGGCTCTATGAGACTTTCAGATGTGGGGGAGAAGGGGTTTATATCTAGATCTATGGGGATCCTTGCCGATATATGGATCTCTGGAGGGCTTGCTCCAGGTGATGATGCATCCTCATACTATCTAGCTGGTTTATGGCTTCTACTCAAGATCGATGGGTTTTCTGCCCACAGCTCTAAATATCCATGGAATCGATGGGGGGATCTTGGGTGGAAGGCTGCTACATCATGTGCAAGCGATATAGTTGCTAAAGGGGGTACCCCATATGCATATCTAATCTCGCTTGGGGCGCCAGCGAGCTTTTCCCTAGAAGATATGCTCGAGCTTGTAAACGGCTTTAAAGAGGCTTTAAAACTATATGGAGGGGTCTTCGCCGGGGGGGATACTAACTCCTCTAAGGAGGATATATGGGTTGATGTTGCATGTATAGGCTCTACAAATACAGATCCGATACCCAGGGGCGGGCAACCTGGAGACTGGATTCTGATTACAGGTAGATTTGGCTATTCAGGCCTAGCTAGGATCTATTATGAGAGGTTTTTGAAAGGGGAGATAGGGGTTGGGGATATCCCGGAGGAGGTTATAAGGGCTACATCAAGGCCTGTGGCGAGGGTTGGGGCTGAGCGTGTTTTGAGGAGATATAGGAGGTGTATAAGAGGGGCTGTAGATGTTTCTGATAGCCTTGCAGAGTCTCTATATCTGATCTCAGAGTTCTCTGGCTATGAAATCGAGCTCCACGAAATACCAGTAGATCCGAGGGCTACGGAGATTGCTAGGGATATAAGAGCAGATCTAATAGATATAGTTTTCAATGGTGGGGAGGAGTATGAGCTCGTATTATCTGTTGAGGAATCCTGTGTAGAACCTATTATCCAGGATATGAGGAGGGTGGGAATAGAGATCTCCTACTACGGGGTTATCACAGGGAATAGAGGGTTGGGGGTTCTATATAAGGGGCTCAAGATCTCTAGGGAGGGTTATCAGCATTTCATATCAATATAGCTATATAACTACCTTTGACAGCATTCTAGGCATATCAGGATCTAATAGCCTTGATATAGATATATAATATGAGAGGAGCTGGTAGAATGCTGCAGCGATAATAGATATGGATGCCGACCTTAACGGTGGGGTGGAAACTATCTCAAAGGATCTTCCCCTCACATCATCCCCAACATCTATCGATGCTACTATATATATAGGGGCTCCCGAGCCCTCTAGATCTTTTTGCAGCTTCGCAGCATGATCTAGATCCTCTTCAGAGAATACATTACAATATATAGGGGTCTTTTTACCCATAATAGCCTTAGGCCCATGTCTAGCCTCGCTAATCTGGATAGCCTCTGCATGAACACCAGCAGCCTCCTTCAGCTTCAGAGCAGCCTCCCTAGCAATTGCATATCCCACACCCCCTCCAAGGGCGAAGGCGCTTCCATATCTATAGACATCAGCAGCAATTCTTCTCGATATGGGTTCAAGCATTGATATAGATGATAGCAGGGTTCTCGGTACCACCCCAAGATCCTCTATCCCCTCTCCACCCCCCAGCTTTGAAACCTCAGAGGCGATCATAAGTAGAGCATATATCTGGGCGGTGAAAGTCTTGGTAGCTGTTATAGCCTCCTCCCTCCCCGCCATTATATATATAACATAATCTGAGATCCTTGCTAAAGGACTCTCAGGATTATTGGTGACACCCACTATAGATGCCCCAGCCTCCCTAGCTCTTCTAGCCGCTTCAAGGGTATCACTTGTATATCCACTCTGGCTAATAGCTATGACCACATCTCCTTTAGATACAGCTTTACTATAATATGGATATTCCCCAGAGCTAACGGGGATCGAGACCCTCTTAGCGTGATTAGCCAATGCATAGTGAAACACGAGGCCAGCATTATATGAGGATCCGCTTCCAACGATATAGATCTTATCAGAGGAGTAGATCCTCTGGGCTGTTTGGATAACCCTTTCCCCTAGATTCTCCCAGAGCCTCTTCAGAATAGATGGCTCCTCATGGATCTCTTTAATCATATAGTGGGGAGACCCTCCCACATCGATTAAGGGACCCCTTAAAAGCTCTAAGGGAATCACCATAGCTTATTCCCTTCCACCCTAATTTACAATTAAAAGACCCTTAAACTCCGAGACAGCGAGGAGATCAGCTATATAATGGTTGCCGACCTCCTCTCCACCCTAGAGGGCGAAGGCTTCCGGTTCTAATGATTTTCTATTTTAAATGAGATCTAATGGTATTGATGCTATGGGAATACTCTGTGATCCAGACCTTAGATGGCTCTATAGAGCATATGCCCTTAGAAAGGAGTTTCTCAAAGAATCTTCTAGTGGATGGTGTTAGATCCATTTCGAGCACCCTATCTAGAGGGACTAAGGCTGCTTCTAAAGCATCACTACTTGGGCTGAGCCTCTCCATGGAAATGGGTTCCACAAGCACATCTATTATTACATATCTCGTTGCGAGCTCACCGTTTTCATTCATAACAAATAGATCTGTTAGATCTATTATACCAAGGGGCTTTCCTATAACCCCTGTCTCCTCCTCAAGCTCCCTAACAGCCGCTTCTAAAATACCTTCCCCAGGCTCTACATGCCCTCCTGGGAGGCTCCACTTATTAGCTGATGGAGGGTTTCTACGCTTAACAAGCAGAACCTTTCCATCCTTTATAACAACCGCCCCAACCCCAACCCTTATCGATGCTACCAAACAACACACCAAAAGAATGTATGCAATAATCAGGATATATTACGTTGCCTTGCTATAAATCCACATAGCTATATATGGCCTGTAGAAGCAGCCCTCTTCTCCCTCAGCTTCTTAGCCAGCTCCTCAGCTATTTGATCAATAGTCTTACCCCTAACATCAATACCCTCCTTAATCGCTGCCGCAACAATAGCGTTGCTTGTGTCAACCTCTACAGCCGTTTGAGCCTGTATAGAGGGTTGCTGAACAGCCTGGGCTCTCGAGTGCTCCCCCTGGATCTCCTTCTTAATATTTTCCTTTATATTCTCCTCAGATATAGCAGAAGAAGCCTTTCTAAACTCCCTAACAGCCTCTCCAATAGCCCTAGCAAATTGAGGGAGCTTGGAGGGACCCAATACTAGGATAAGCACGATCAGCCCTAGCAGAAGCATTGTATCTATCGTTGGCATATCTCTACCCCCTATCCCAAGGAATTTTAGGCTAAAGAGGTATATATATGGATACTCAGCTCATCTCTAATCTAAAATAGCTATATATCTAACCATGAAGATCATAGTTAACTATGCTAAAAATCTCTATCAATTGGCTAAACAATATATTTATTTCCTCGAAAAACAAGCTAGGATCTCATAATATTTTATATTAGTTGGCTTATTATTGGGGACAGAAATATCTTTGATGGTCTTTGGGAGTTTTTATATGGGTTCGCTGTTAATATCCTTCAGGGCTATTAGGTAGGCTGATATATAGGCTCCGAAGACTGTAGGTTTATTGATGGGCTCGGGGTGCGCGAGGGTGGCTGAACCGCCGTAGCCCGCCCCGAGCTGTGCCGTGATGAGCCCGAGGGTGGTCATAAAAGACCGCTCTCGGATGGACGGCATCCATATCTCATATATATCGAAATCTTGATCCTATTAAATATATTGCTAATAGTTGTCATGAGAAATTCATCAGCGCCTCTATAGTCCTGCTGTGAGGCTATTCTCCCCACTACAGCCCTATCAACGCTATATCCATGCTCGCTTTCAATGAGATCCAGTATTTTGGATGCTGTAGCACTATCCCCCTCATAGATCTTTAGCTGGAGAGATGCTATTAGATATACAGCAGATAATATTTTCCCAGATATATCCTCTGAAACCCCGGAGATGATGTTTCTAAGTTTCTCGCTAAAACCACTATAAGTAGATCTCCATCCTTTCAAGAGATCCTCTGATATACATTCAAGAGGATCTTTTTGACAATTCTTTAGAGCATCTATGAAGGATAGCAACGTAGACCTAGGAGATCTCCTGAGCCTTGAGAGGATCTCTAGAACCTTTGATCTCTCACCCAAATAATTTGCCAAAGCCTTCTCCGCTTCCCCTATCACCCTCTCATAGGTTATTGAGAGGAGTTCTCCAACAAATCTACATGCATCATCATCAGAGTTAAATATAACTACTAGATCACCTAGAAGAACCTCTCTACCATCCCTCGACCTCAGATCCCATGGACTCTTCTCGATCATTGTTTGAGCTCCCCTACCGAATCTCCTTCTCTCCCTACATGAAATCTTAACCCTGCTGCCATCAGCTATCTCAACAACACAGCTAGTATACAGCCTTCCAGCTGATTTAACCGAGACCTCTCTATACATGCTAGACACCTAAGATCTTATCTATATCTATCTCAGGATTTCTACCCTTCAGAGTATCATATGCCTTTCTGAGCCACTCAAACTCAGGCTTATCCATGAAGCCCACTAGAGCTATTAGATCATATGTTCCTAGCCTCCCCTCTTTTTCAACTAGGCTTAGAGTGTGATTTAGAAGACCCCCGAAACCCCTTATAAACTCTTTATATGAGGATGATATATGGTCTAGCATCTCCTTTGGAGCAGCTGCGATAACATGTACAGATTGTATATTCCTTGTCACAAGGTCTATTGAAAGCCTGTATAGAAGAGATCTCATAGCTGATAAGGGGTTCTTAAACACTGTTGGGTGAGCCCCTATTATAGATGTGAGACCATAGTATCTAATCCCTAGATCTCTATCCTCAGACACAGCTCTGAAAACCTCTTTCGCCGAGGCTAGAAAGTATCTAGATATGTATGCGAGCGCATCCCTCTCCTCTATATAGCCGAGCTCTTCTGAGTATCCTGTGAGCTCTTTAACAAAGCCCTCTGTAACGATGACCGTTGGTATGCCCTTTCTATTAGCAGCTTTTATGGCTGAATAGCTGTTAACAGCCTCTGGTGCGGGAGCTTCCTCACCTGGAACTAATGAGATCAATAGAGAGTTCGATGGATCTATCTCACTTGTAAGTGTTATAAGCAGTGCTAGTGGGCTTGATAGATTAGCTATCACAAGTCTGTTGGAGGACCACCCAACACCGTGGATCTTTAAGAGAAGGCTTAGCCTATCCCTATACTCTCTAAAGTACTCTGGCCAAAGTCTGCTTCTAAGCCTTCTAAGCATAATCATTCCATCGGAAATTAACTCGCTATCTCCTAGGGTGATGTTTAGAACATAGATCCCTCTTGGAGAGATCTGCTGAAGCGGGAAGTCTACACTAAGATCAACCAATAGTATCGAGGCATCCTCTCTAGGCCTTTCAATAGCTGGGAGCTCTACAAGCTCCTCCATAGAGAGGGAATAGCTTATCCTAGAACCACATATATTACATCTAGCCTCAAAACCCATTGGATGTCCTTTCTCACATTTCGGCAACCCTTATCATCTCCTCCTCCTCATTATAAACAACATTTCTAGCGCTCCTACTATATATCCTAGCATATATCTCTGAAGCGCTCGGTGTGAACGGAAGATCCTCTATACTAACCCCTCCCCTCCCCCTAATCATATTATCTATAATAGCCCTTGCCAGCCTGTACTGGGATAAAACTAGGATCTTAGCCTCATCCTCCCTCACAGATACCATATAATTCCATAGAATATCTCTTGCCATAATAGATATTGAAACTATATTCGATATAGAGTTTCTCGAAACCTCAACCTCCCTCTTGATCCTCTGTAGCTCGCTAGCCAGCTTAGGCGATCTAAGCTCTATACCCTTAACAGCTGCTGTTTCGAGTCTCTCGAGAAGGCTCTCCACCTTCTTAACCCTCTCAAGATCCTTTATCGCCCACTCTAGTGCTGAGAGTAGAAGTTTTCTTAGCTCCTCAATGTTTTTCTCAAGCTCCACAGCCCCTCCAACGCCTCTGCAGGAATCGCTCAGCATGTTAGAGATCTCTTTGAGCCTAGCTAGATCCCCGCCTCTTAAGACCCCCTCAAGCCTAGATATAGCCTCTAGAAGATTTGGACAGGCAGATCCTAGCCTTGAACCTACATTCTCCTGCAGAGATCTCCAGAGACCCCCTAGAAGCTCTATAGCATCTATATAGCTACCGCTATTCATAAGAGACACTGGATTCATATGCTGTGGAGGTGGAGAAGCGATCTCCTCTCCTAAGAGTCTATTTATACTCCCAACACTTTTAACATATAGCTCATAGAGAGAAGTGATAGAGGATCTAAGCCTAGCTATATATTCGGAGTAGTAGTTTAGAAGATACTCAAGACCATCAGATCTCGGAAGCTCTGATACCTCAGGTAGAAGAGGCTCCCTAACACCAGCCCCTCTCAATATATAGTTGCATTTCTTGCAAGCAGAGTCTAGCTTTAGGATCTCCTCAGCTACCTTCCCCACAATCCTAGCCGGCATATCCCTGATCCTCGGTAGATATGTGGTTCTAATCCTCGATAGAGTCTCGTCTATCACAGGCTTCTTGGATATAGATAGCTTAGCACTAGCATCTCTAAGCACCACTCTGATCTCCTCCAGCTCTCTCGCCTCACCGCTAAAATCTATATTAGGGGCTCTGGAGGAAACCAGCTTTAGCATTGATGATAGATAGGAGTATCCCTTCTCACCCTCCGATATAGCCTCTCTAAGAGATTCTCTAGACATTTCAAAAGACTCAAGCCTTATAAGGACAGCCTCCTTAGCCGAGAAAAGGGCCCCCAGGACAACCGCCCCTAGGAATAGATATTCCAGGCTCTTGGGATCCTCCTGAAAGCCCGTTCTATACCCCCCTATATTGGTTGGTGAGAGAGATAGTAGGAGGATCGAGAACACACCTACAGAGGTTATAGATGCTATTAGAGGTCTCATAACCCTTCTAACAAACTCTCTACCCTCGATCTGTGGGAGGCGCTCATAGATCCTTAGAACCGCTCTAGTAGCTATTGCTGAGAACACAAACGATATTGATAGAGATAGAAGCGGGACTATGAGGGTTAGAACACCTCCCCCGCTGAGATATGTATAGACATCATACCATCTATTGCTAATAATATCTGGTGGGATACCTGATACAAAGATGTTGAGGCTGGGTATAGGCTTCCTAATATTCTCAGCAAGATATGCTAGTTTAGAGAATAGGATAGGAAGATCCCTGCTACCTCTGAGAGCATTCTCGAGAATCACTAGCGGGAGGGATGTGGCTATGAACGAATAGGCCGTGGGGATCATACCACTAGCACCCCTTATCAAGAACGGCATTACAAGGAGCACCGGGGCTAGGTAGAAATAGTCTGTCAGGAGCATCGCTGACGCCAAGGCTGCGGAGGAGACGGCAAGCGGCTCGAAGATCCCGCTTAACATGTTCAGAGCAAGGATAGCTAGTATTGTTGCCATAGAGAGCCATATAGCCTGCCAATTAATATTAGAGGCAGAGGGGCTTGGAGGAAGCACGAATCCTAGGAATTGCCATGCTATTGAGAAGAAGACTATGAGGGCTAAAAATGTATCTGAATAACCCGGCACCCTAAACGATATGATCCCAAGAATCAGCGATACTATAAGGGGGATAACAGGCGCGCCCGGTAGAAATGGGATAGTATTCATAAATATATAGGAAGCTATTATTATCAGGATCGATGATATAATAGAATCTGTTAGCCTCCTAACCCTCGGCACCCTCTCCCTAGAAATCCCCCACACCCAGAGATATTATGTAGGGGATAAGATATTCAAATAATATCCCATAACTAATCATAATATAGATCTTTGATCAACATACGCTGAACTATTTAATAATACATAGTTACACCCTAGAAGAAGCTATCCTCACCCTACCCGGCAACCTCCTAGCTATCTCATCAACATCTATAGCCTCGACAACCTCCCGCCTAACCCTGCCACTTTCAACCCATCTTCTATGAATATATTCAGCCGCCTCTCTCCTCCCAACATCGCCCGGTATCAATATGCTCCAGATAACAGCTCTTGAGGAGACAAGCTCGGGAGGCCCCACTATTATCCTGGGTATCGTCTCTTCGATAGGCTGGATTCCTATTGCAAGTTCTAGAGGCACCCCACGGATCCAGCCCCTCTCACCATAGATCATAAAGGATCCCTTCTCAAGATACTGCCCTGGGGGAGGCGATTTACTGACCTGCGAGCCCTTTACATAGAAAACATCTATAGATCCATAACCGGCTTGCCAGGCTCTGCTATAGCATGCAGCTATCCTAGCAGCCTCCTCTATAGATCTATTTGTATATTCCTTATCTGTGAAGAGGATCACAGCAGATCCTCCCTGGATATCTGCATGTAGGAAGATATAGTCATCCCTCAGATACTTCTTGACAATCCTCTCATTTTGATCAGCATCCATACCCCCTATAGCTAGCAGGCCCTCCGAGGTTATGATCCAGTGGTATCTCTCAAACCACTCCCTCCTCCTAAGGCTCCTAATAGCTTCAACAGCCCTTCTCCTCTCGATCTCAGCATATATCCTCCTAGCCTCCTCCTCAAGCCTAGCAACCTCCTCAGACCCCCTCGAGATCCTCTTCTCAAGCTCCGCAACTTTCTTCCTAATCTGTATATAGTTCTCCATAAAGGATAGCCTGGGATCAAATCTATATTTCAAACCCCCAACCTCGATCTCAAGTGTATCCCCTCTAACACGGATCACATCGTCTGGGGCTTCTGCACAGCTACCTAACCTCTTCCTAACACATTCGAATAGCTCTTCTAATTGCTGGTAGTTCTGATTCACATACTCTAGGATCTTCTCCATAGTCTTAAGCCTCTCGCTAGCCTCCGCTATCTGGGATCTCAGCTTCTCAATACCCTTCTCAATTCTCAAGAGCTCCGGGGGCTTTTCCTTCTTCATTAGAGCTTTGGCATGGGCGTAGAATAGATCTATAGCCTCGTTGAAGCTTGAGAGCCTCTTGAATGTATATCCAGCTGAGATCAGGTGCCTCGGCTCGAATGGATAGAAGCCGTATGGAGATCCACTATGATCTAAGATAATACCTGGGTTAGGCGATTTCTTAACATCCTCTATGAAGCCGATAACACCCTCTATAATCTCTCTAACAGAGGTAACACCAAGATCAGCTGGTCTAGCGTCCTTCCTAATCCCCAGCCTATAGATGATCTCTTCAGCCACATCCGGAGGTATGTTGGCACCAGTTATAATTCCTCTCACAATATCATAACCCCTCATCACCCCTTCAACCAACTTCGAAGGATCTTGCGTACATATGCTTGGCAGGCTGGGAGGATATTGATATCTACCCCCGATCCTCACCTCTCTATCCCTAGCAACAAGCCTTCTATTCAGAGCCTTAACTATTCCATCGCTATCAACCAGGGCGATCAACCCCCTAGGGATCAACTCGACAATCAGCCTATACTCCTCCCCACCCCTAGCAACAATAATCTCTACTATCCTCTCACAAGGCTTTTGGAATACCCCTTTTACAGCCATATCCCTCAGATATTTTCTAAATAACATAGCCACATGGCCTAGCTCTTCACCCCTCTTCTCAATAGATCTACTGGTTATGTAGATAGCCTCTTCGGGGGCTATAACGAGGTTTAGCGGTTCCCCCGAGGATCTTCTGATCCTGAGGATCATCTGATCCTCATCGCCATATACATTATCTATATACCCACGTGCAATGCCCCCAGCATTCTCTTGCATCCACACAGCTATGTCTACCCATGTCATCGACTTCTTCATTCCAACCCAACTAAATAGATCTCCAAAGAAATATAATATCCAGAGAAGAAGCTCCAATCTTAAGGCAATAGAGATCCCTTGATAAGGTGTGAAGCATATAGTAGCCAGGGTGGTCTTGAGGATAGAACCTCCTAGGGTGCTCCCTCCCTATATCTTGAATAGCCTGTTCCCAGCTATAGCTAGTTTTATAAAAACATCTACCTCGATTATAGATAGGAGCCTGGCCCTTCAACACCTTCTAAGCAGGGAGGTGAGCTATAGGAACACCATGGGATGGTGAATCTTCACATGAAGATCAAGATCTCTCTAAGGGGCTTCTACAGTCTATTTTTCCTAAGACTCCTCATAGGATTTGCAACAGGTATTTCATATTCGATATATAGGCTATACTATAGAGAGCCACATATGCTGAGCTTTGCAATAAGCACAGCCTTTATGCTAGTGGGGCTAGCGATCTTCCATCTCATATATATAGCATTTTCGAAGCCCCCAAGGGAGAGGGCAACACGCTATATATTAACCCAGATCGCTGCCCACTATATAGGCTCTATGATCCTTATAGTATAATTACTAAACCCATGCAACAAGACCTTAAGAATAAGATAAGGGATAGATATTTGTGATAAGGCACTATAGCTCAAACCCTACTCCAAGGAAACCCTGGCTCTTCAGGTGAGAGGAGCTTATCTATATCTTCTACTCCTCTGACTCCCTAGATCTGCTTCTGCTAGGATTGTTGCTAGCTTTGTCTTTATCTCCGGTAGCTTTGATTTCAAAGCATCCATATATTCCTGCTCCAGCTGGATCTGTGATAGAACCTCTTTACCCTGGCTAGTTACAGAGAGCTTTTTACCCTGGCTAGATTCTAGAAGACCTACATATAGCATCGAGATTATATCTTCTCTCAACTCTTTCGAAGTAGGTATACCAGCTATCTCTAGAAACCTATACCCTAGATCCACACCTGCCGAGCTCAGCTCCTTTATAACATAGGAGAGTCCCTTCTCACTAACACTTCCAAGCTCTGATATTAGGTAGAGAACCTTCATAGCCCTCTTATTATTCTTAACGCTCTCAAGCACTATCACAGGCTTCGTTACTATTTTAAGCTCCTTGCTCTTAGTCTGTTGCGACAAAACACAACACCAAATAATAAAATATCATTAGGGGTATATGAGCTTCTAACCATCACCAGCCGAAACAGCCTAGATCATAGGCTTCGAATTCATTATAACTGAGGGTCTCATTCTATGAAGTGGAGGAAATTTAGATCGCTGATATTAAATAATGAACCATATGGTTAAACATGGGTAAAACATACATGGGCAGAAACCTTGTTTATGGTGTTTTAGAGCTGGTTTTAGCCCTTTTAGGCTATTATGCTAATACGTCTCTATAAACCCCGGATCTAATAAGAATAACTATGGGCTCGGGGTGCTCGAGGGGAGCTCTGTTCCCATAGCCCATCCGAGGGAGAGTGTGAGGAACCCGAGGATGATTTAAACAACCACTCTCAGGTGAACGGCTGGTCAACCTCTAAGGAGCCTTGCTTCTTGCCGTAATCTTGCAACCTCCTCTCTCAGTCCTCTTAGTGATAGCTCTAGAAGTCTATTCTCTATCTTTCTACACATCTCGCTCTCCCTGGCCTCTATGTGTCTTTTGAGCATGGGCTCGACTCTCACTATATCCTCTAGAGATTCGGCTCCTCTGGATATGAGTTCGAACCACTCTATAATCTGCCTCTTAGCCCTCTCCAATATATCATGTCCTATCCTTACCCCCTCATGTGGAAAGGCCACCATCTCTGGCTTGATGGATATCAGCTTCTCTAGTGATGAGAGGTACTGCTGATATCTAAATGGCGGGGGTGTTGTTGGATATAGCAGATCCTCAGCAACTATATATATCCCTGCCGCGTCCCCTACAAAGAGCACACCTAGATCCTCTGAGTATATGGATAGATGATGGGAGGCATGACCAGGCGTGTGTATTATTTTCAGCTTTAGACTTCCAATAGAAATTTCTGATAAGTCCTGAAGCTCTCTAACATCTAGACCCGATGCTTCTTCGGGCTTGCCATAGATATCCCCAACATCCCCTAGAAGCTCTCTAGATGCCTGCCAAAGCCTGCTAGGATCAATAACATGTTTATAGCCAATAGGATGAACCATAATAGAGGCTCTACCCCCTAGCATCCTAGCAAGAGATGCAGCCCCTCCCCCATGGTCTAGATGCACATGTGTGAGGAGTATAGCCTCTACATCCCCTGGGGAGAAGCCAAGCTCTATAATGCTGTTGAAAAGCCTCTCAGCAGAGCTCCTAGGCCCAGGATCTATAACGGCGACCCTCCTCTCAGGATCCACTACAATATATGTTTGGATATGCTGCTCACATCCAGAAGGCCCAGTCTCTATCGAGTATATATCTCTGGCAATCCTATGCCACGCCAAGAAAAACTCCTAGAATAAAATCGCTGAGCAGAATAATAAAAACAAGAACAACCAGCCTAGCCCTTCTAATAGCATCTATATAGCACTTCCATAATCATCGAGGGCAGCTATTGTGCTCATCTCTAAATTCACTATAGAAGATCCATGTCTCCTCTATCTCTATGAGTGTCTACTCACCAGACATGCTAAACCAGCCTCAACAACGATCCTCCTTAGCATCCCCAGCATGTGATCCAATGCTCTCAACAACCAGAAGTGATCATGAATATTTAAATTCATCATTAATTCGGAGCTCTTCGATTATAAGCTAGAAATATAGCTTGCTATGTATAGCACACATCTATTAGAAGAATGCGTTTCTATAGCTAATGGGGGATCGTCTGCGGAACATCTTTTAACGTTATAAGGCTCTCTGAAAATCCCTCTTGGGAAAATCCTGTTGAGGGTTGTGGAGGCATTGATCTTAGTGCTGGCGTTGTTATATATTGTAGCCTCGATATACTATATATCTAATGATTATATAAGGAGGCTAGGTTCTGCTACAAGCGATAATATTCCAAATCTAAGTAATCTACCTAGAAATATAAGTGGCCAGGATCTATACCTCGTATATAGGGTAAAGGGGTATGTAAACATGAATGGCAGTATTATCAACGTAAATAATACACAGATGAGCCTCAACGCAAGATATATAGAGGCTCCTATACCAATCAACGCCACGGGTAACCAAACAGCTGTTAATTCCACAGCTGAGGAGAAATACTACTCAGTAACAGCTAACTCAGATCCTCTGATAATATGGGCTCTGAGGAACCTCATAATGCTCACATACAATATAACAGATACCAACTTCTCCATAGCCCAGGGCTGGAGGGCGAATAGCCCCAGCGATATCTTTGGAAACCTATCGCTCTTCAGAAAAACAGGTAGTGGGGAGCTGAGGGGAGGCTCCAACATATCTATTAAATATACCGAATATACATTTAATAGCGATAAGGGTATGGTTATAATATGGATCGACAGTGAGAGGGGTATCCCGCTACTATGTAGAATCAACACATCATGGGCAAATCTTGAGATAAGGCTTTCATACGCATCATAGATGAAACCGTTTCATTGAAATGTAATTTAGATTATTATTATATGGCTCCATATGGTTCATACTATATCGTAGATATAGTCGTGAATCTCTAGAGCTATCTCGGGGAGCTCTCCCCTTCTAATAGCCTCTATAATCTTCTCCCTCGATGGGTTGCCATTCTCATCCCTATATATAGGCTCTCCCTTTTCATCTACATAGTATATAGCACCTAGTATATCCCTAGCCGTTTTTGGATCTTTATCCGCTACTGAGAAGAGCACCCTAGCTGGATGCTGTATATATAGTGGGCAGAGTATATGTCTCCTCAGTATATCCATGATAAGGGGTGCTTTTGATCTATCGAATCTAGGGGCATATGCCTTGATCTTTCTGAGTATAGCGTTTCTATCATCTATACCAAGGATCTTTGAGATCCTCTCTGCAGCCTCTTCATAGCTAATCCTACTAATATAGTCTGGATACCTCCCATATGTATCGGATAGAACCTTCTTCACCTCTACAGCCCTTTTCAAAAGCTGCTCCACTTCCTTGGGATCGGCTCCCCTGATTATCTCGACAACCACATTAGCATCTAGCCTCGGAGGATATGCAAGCGCCTGGGCAACCCTATCCACAGCTTGCTCCCTCTCATCAGGGGGCAGATATCTATCTGCTAGAATCGATGCTATGAGCCTTATAGCTGCTATCCTATCGAAATCCTCGAAGAACTCTCTAGTCCATTCATTATGGGCCTCCCACACCTTCTCAAAAATCTCCCTAGAGAGCCTAGTGCCAGCCTTAACCTCGAACCAATCCCTAGCTGGGAGAACACCGTCTCTGGTTAGAGCTGGCATCTTTATCCACCCATCCTTGGTCACCCTAGCCCCTCTATTGAATAGTGTCCAGATCCATGTGATGAATATCCTATATGTAGCAACATCATTCATAAACCTCACACATCTCCCGGGGAATAGCTTATAGTCATCTATGGCAGCTGCTAGGTTCCCATTGAGTACTTGGAAGCCGTAGTTGGCTGCCATATAGAATGCATGCTGAACATTCTCAATAGTTATCTCGCCCTCCGGTATATCGTATAGAGCCTCCCAGAGATCTCTACCTAGCACCTTATAGAGCTTTTCAGGAGCATCTAGATCCTCCTTAGCTATTACCATAGGTGTTATCTCGCCATTCTCATCCATAAGCCCGAGCCTTGCGAAGAGTAGCTTCTCGTCCCTTGTAAGACCGCTAGTCACGGTAGGAGCTACGGGCTTTCCATCTATATATACCCACTCCTCCTTAGCGTTAACCGCATCTTGAAGCTTCTCAACAGGGATCTTGAGGGGCCATGTACCAGCCTCCACATACCTTTTATCGGGGCTGGCAACCCAGCTCTGTCTATAGAGGTCATAGAGTCTCCCCTCAAACCTACCCTCAAGGATCTCCCTCAGGGTTGGTCTCTTCATAGGCTTCTTATCCGTAACAAATATCAATCCTATGAGCCTCTCTCTAAGCTTATCAAGAACCATTGCCCTTAGAGTCACTGGGTTATGCCTAGCCCTTCCATATGGGTCTGAGTCTTGGTATAGCATGACAGCAGCCATACCACCTATAGCCCCGCTATTTGTGAGCTCACCCCTCTCGTTAAGCCCTGAGAGGAGCATCATAATAGCGTTATATCTCTGATAGGCCATCATATGAGGCGATACCATGCCCATTAAAGCGTTATTCTGAGGATCTGGTAGAACCCTCTCATCCTTCCACATCTCTATCAGAGATGCTGTATAGTCCCACCTACCCACGTTAAGCCCTATCAACCAGTATCTCCACATCCACAGCACTATAGGGAGATATCTCCCCAGCGAGGCTTCCTCATATAATGCCTTAAACTTAATTATAGCACCAGGTCTCTCGGCCCCCAAAGCCTGCTCGAGCCTCCAAAACAGCTTAGCAATTATAAAGGCCTCGAGGGGTGATTGTATCTTTGGCACGTAGAAATAGATCCTCCTACCCATTTTTCTAAGGGATTCATAGTTATTAACAACATGGATCACAGCATCTACGATGAAGGAATATGCCGGTGCTCCATTAACTCTAACATGCTGTGTAACCAGGTGGATCCCTGGGATTCTGTGGAAGCTCACAGGCCACCTCTCAATAGGCTTTTCAATCCTATATCTCCTCTCCACACCCCTTTTAATAGCGATTGCCTCGAAGATCTCACCAGATAGTATCCTCCTCTCATTATCCCTCGAAGCCCACAATCCTATTGGCTCGCTAGGGGGAACCCCGTAGGGTCTATAGTCAGGGGGTGCTGCATCCTCATTATCAGGGCCCATTATTGAGGGGACATCAGCATTGATCTGCTTTATAGCCATGTCCAGAGGATGCCACGGACCCGTTAGCTCTAGCCCAGGATTTCTAAGGGGGTGCACCTCGGGGGGTATCGGCTCGGGCTCGTTGAGCCTCCACGCCGGCTTCCTACCTAGGAAATTGTTTATAAGCCCCTCCACGATCTCTCTATAGGTTAGGATCCTCCCATCAACAGGATCCTCGAATTTATCCTCCCACCTAGGAAAGCTATATTTCTCCCTAACACTAGCCCTCGAATCCAGGATCCTCCTACGCTGTCTAAGAGCCTCCCTTACAAGGGGCCCGAGCTCCATATGCAGAGATCCTATGAGGGTCTTTACATCCACAAGCCTGCCATTTATAACCCTTGGCTCCAATAGATGCTGAAATCTCAGAGCCTCCTCACTAAATGTCACAAATACCTCGAATCCTATACTGCCACCCAAAGCGGATTAAGCATTAAGGCAATATATTCTTAAAATATACAGAGGATGTATAGAGGCTTATTAATAGCGTTTCCCCTCTAGAGTGTGAGAGTCATATTTAACGCTATTAAACCCATAGGATTTGGTGATTGCATGAGCGGCGAGCAGAGCATAGATAGATCTGTGTTTTTCAAGGATAGAGTGAGGGTTTTAGATCCAGAGGAGGTAGGGGGCTTCAGATCCCTCTTACATGTTATGAGCGAGACAGCATATCAGGGTAGGAAGCTGGGGGAGGTCTTCATGATTATAGAGAGGATGCTGAGGGATCCTGAGGTCACGATCTATATGGGCCTCGCCGGATCTATGGCTACTGCTGGGATGTGGGGTATAGTTAGGTGGATGATCGAGAGGAGATATATAGATGTACTTGTATCCACAGGGGCTAATGTCTCAGAAGACATCTATGCTGGTATGGGCTTCCCCTATGGCAGAGGTTCTCCCTGTGTTGATGATAGCCTTCTACTCAAATATAGGATCGATAGGTTCTACGATGTATATGCAGATGAGTATCTATATAGGGAGATGGAGAAGCTGATTAAGGAGTTTATAAGGGATCTGCCTAAGGACTATATATACTCATCAGCAGAATTCCTATATCTACTAGGTGCTAGGCTATCAAAGCTCGGAATAGCATCTATAGCAACATCAGCATATAAGAGCTCGGTGCCGATATTCGTTCCAGCTATAGTGGATTCAGGCTATGGAATAGCATCTCTACTAGCCCTCAGACAATATGGGAAGAGGATCATCATAGACCAGTTTAAGGACTTCGAACAGATGGTCGAGATAGCCCTTAGATCCAGGGCTACAGGGGTTATATATATAGGAGGGGGGGTTCCAACAGATATTACACAGCTAGTAGCAGTTGCAAAAGCCTTGATAGAGGAGATGGAGAGAGGAACTGAGGTTTCGAGACCTCATAAATATGCTGTCAAGATAACCACAGATCTTCCACAGTGGGGTGGGCTCAGCGGTGCAACACTTGAGGAGGCTGTGAGCTGGGGAAAGGTTGAGGCTAGGAACTCATCGATGGTGAATGTAGATGCTACAATAGCTCTTCCTCTAATAGCAGCTGGGATCAAAGAAGCTGGGATCTCTAGGAAGGGTGTGGATCTTAGATGGGTTTTCGAGGGAGTAGCTAGGTATGAGGATAAGATCTAGTGGGGAGCTTGAGACCTTCCTATCAAGCCATAATATATATAGATATAGATATATCGATGGACCCATGATTGCTAGGTATCATGTAGAGCAAATATTAGATGCTATGAAAAGGGGGGCTCGATATATAGAGACAACCCTGGATCTTGGGTTGAGCAGAGCGCAGATAGAGATCAGGGATGGGAAAATCGCCATAGGGGATCTAGAGGTCGATATAAGGGAGTTAGATGAGATAGTTGAAGAGGGTTTTCTCTACAAGCTAATAGGGGGATCTATTGTTAGGATGGATATGTTTAGAGATGGTAATTACTATAAGCTAAAGCCTGTTGCAATCGATAAGGCGCCGACGATTGAGATAAATGGTGTGCAGATGCATAGAACAATAGGAGCAGATCCTTGGAGCGATGCTAGAGAGAAAGTGAGAACCCTTGGAAGAGTTAGAGGGCTAAGGGTTCTCGAGATAGGCACTGGCCTCGGCTACACAGCATCTCGTCTAATCCTCTCAGGCGCCCTAGAGGTTATCTCGATAGAGAAGGATCTAAACGTTCTCCAGCTAGCATCGGCAAATCCCTGGTCAAAGATGCTGGAGATCCCTAGGATCAGAATAGTTGTTGGGGACGCATATACCCTTATAAAGGATCTCTGTAGCGAGTGCTTCGAAAGAATATTACATGATCCGCCGAGGATAAGCATAGCTGAGGAGCTATATAGCTCTGAATTCTATAGAGAACTCTATAGGGTTTTAAGAAGCGGTGGAAAACTATTCCACTACACAGGCGAACCTGGGAAACACTCTAATATAAGCTATTTAAAGGGTATCAAAAGAAGGTTAGAAGAAGCAGGCTTCTACAAGGTATTATGGGTTGATAATGCGAAGGGTTTCTTAGCATTGAAGCCTTAGCATTGCTTACTAAACAGCCAACACCCCCTCTATAGCCTCGATCCAGGCAATATTTATATGGCGCCGGGGGCGGGATTCGAACCCGCGCGGGGTTTCCCCCACCGGCTTTCTGGTGGGGGTCTCCAGGCCGGCCCCTTAGGCCGCTCGGGCACCCCGGCTCCTCTATAGATATTGCGATGGGATTTTTATCCTTGTTCCCTCTTCCTGATCTGGATTATATCTCCAAGCGTTAGATCTGTAGATACCTGCCTCTGAGTCTTACCCTCCTCTAGCTCCTGATCTACTGATGGAACCACTAGCTGTATCTTTAACACATTCTCAATCCTCCTGGCCAGATCTATTGGTGGGACTAGCCTCCCACTCTCTATTCTCTTAACAATATTCTCGCTCTCCCTTATCATATTAGCTAGATCCTTTGTCGACAGACCCATAGCCTCCCTAGCACTCCTTATCCTCTCGCTATAGTCCTTAACAATCTCATACCTCTCAATCCTCTCCCTCTTCTGCCTCAGCTGATGCGAAGAACCAGCACTTAGCTGTGGCTTCTGCACAGACATCTGTATTCTAGCCCTATCATCCTGCCTAGCCCTTGAAGCCCTGCCCATTGTATATCTAGCATAGCAGCTTGGACATAGCCTCATAATAGCACCCTCTATCTTAACCTCAACAGATGCCCTCAAAGGGATCTCCTTACCACACATCTCACATGTTACATTTCTCACACTCGTTCACAACCACCGAATAATATATTAGTTCATAGACATAAATTACCATGCTGATCCCCCTTGGATCTGATTATATAGCAGAAGAATAGGGATGCATAAGCTTACAAAAGCCTTACCCCTCTATGATGGGGAGGAGGTCAGAGTATCCCTAGTAATAGAGCTTAACAATATTCTTATAAGTTCCACTGCATTAATTAAGATAGAAGCTGATTGCCATGACAATAGAGATCCCTGTTGAGTGGAGGAAGTTCAGATATAGAGGTAAGACCCTCGAGGAACTCCTAGAGATGCCCATGGATGAGCTTATAAACCTACTCCCTGCAAGGGCTAGGAGAAGCCTTAGAAGAGGCTTTACCGAGCCTCAGAAGAAGCTTATAGAGAAGATTATGAAGGCTAGGAAGCTGGCTGAGTCTGGTAAGAAGGTTGTAATCAAAACCCATGTAAGAGATCTAATAATACTCCCATATATGGTGGGCCTCACATTCGCTGTATACAATGGGAAGGAGTATGTAACATTCACAGTTACACCAGAGATGATAGGTCACTACCTAGGAGAATATTCGATAACAACTAAGAAGGTTGAACATGGAGAACCAGGGCTGAAGGCTACTAGGAGCAGCCTCTTCGTAGCAATGAAGTAAACATAGATTGTAAAATTTACATATCCAGAAATCTAGAGCCTTTTACCTCTCCAGCCCTACGATTGCATAGGCTGGTGTATATTCGTTGAGGAAGCCCAATGTTGCTAGGCCATGCAGGGCTGTAGCTATAGTTAGCGGTGGCCCCGATAGCTTCTGCTATCTAGTTAGATGGCTCTCCATGGGGTGCGATGCCCATGTGCTCTCATTTAACTATGGCCAGAAAGGCTCTAAGGAGCTCAACGTGGCTAGAAGGCTTGTCGAAAACCTCATACCTATAGCTCGTGAGAAGGGGTGGGGTAAGGTTGTAGAGCATAGGGTAGTTGATATTACTTTTATGAGGGATCTGTGGAAGGGTAGCCAGCTAACCGATGAAGCTGTTGAGGTTGAAGAGAGCTATGCCCCAAGTGTTGTTGTACCTATAAGGAATGTGGTGATGCTCTCAATAGCAGTTGCATATGCATATACCGTGAAATCCCTATCTAATGAGAATGTATATGTGATATATGGAGCCCAGTACAACGATATAAGGCCTAGGGAAGACACATGGGAACCCCTATACCCAGACTGCTCACCCGAGTGTATAGAGGTTCTCCAAACAGCTTTTGGAATATGTCATTTCAGAGGTGAGAGGGGGGTCGAGATATGGAGCCCAAGTAGGGAGGGGCTTAGGAAACACGAGAATCTAAAGAGCTGTTACAACCTAGTAGGGGATCTCATATACGAAACCTGGAGCTGCTACCTAAGTGGGGAATATCACTGCGGTAAATGCGAGAGCTGTTTAAATAGGGCTAGAGCCTTTAAAGAGGCCGGGATCCCTGATAAAACGATCTATAGGGTTAAACCTGAGATATAATATAATAGGAAGGAGTATATGGCTGAAACAACAAATAGCTATAGGATCGACATCTATAGGCTGGATAGAAGCCTTCTCGAAAATATTCCAAGAGATCCTGGGCTATATATTATCATATTATCCCTTGAGAGAGATATATGCATAGAGATAGGAGCTCTAGGAATGGTATCTATAGAGCCAGGGATCTATGGGTACATAGGATCTGCCAGAGGCAGGGGAGGCCTTAGATCTAGAATAGCTCGCCACATAGCTAAAGATAAGAAGATACGATGGCATATAGACCATTTAACATCTCGAAGAGATGTTAGGATACTTTCCATAATATATATTAGATCTAAGGAGGATCTAGAGGATGCCATAGCCGATATTGTTAGATCTGCTATTTGTTGGATCCCGAGTATACAGGGCTTTGGATCTACTGATAAACGTAGCTACACACATCTCTTCAGATGCACCTGCTTCATTAACGAATGCATGTGGAGTCTTTTAAAAGCTCTAGCTGAGAATAAGTTGAAACCCAGCTTAATAGTAGTTGGTAATATCTCGCTTACAAGGTAGCATGATTCTTTATATTACCATGCTGCTCCATCTAATAAAGAGATCGGTGCTAGCCTAAGACGTGTGGTATCTCTTATAGCCTTAGATCATCTATCTTTCTATGCTTTAGATACCCTTTTTAATCAGCATCCTCCTAACTATTATCAAAGATAGCATTCCAATTGTATAGAGGATCGCTATACCAGTTATTGATATCATAAATGCCTCGCCAATCTCTACATCGATATATACACTACCTGTAGCACCTCTCCTAAGGATCTCAACTGGGTAGGAGAGTGGGTTTAGAGCTATCACCCCCCTTACCTCTGGCGGTGCATATCTCTGAGGTATTATACCTGAGATCAGTGGTAGTGTGAATTGGAAGAAGGAGGTTAATATCCATGGTCTCCTCAGCTTTATCACAGCCGGTGCGTATAGCAATGCTATTCCAGCAGCCACTATATCCGAGAGTATATAGCCTATAGCTGTGAGAGCTGGATCAAGAGGTGCTGGGTTTGCCCCTAGTATTGGGAAAACCGTTATAAGTATGATTCCAAGTGATGCTAGGGACCACAGCATAGAGACTATTATCGGTGAGAGCGTGTGGATAGCTAGGGGTATGTTGCTCATCAATATATTCTCTAGAACACCATTCCTCTTCTCCCTATCCAGCATATGCCCAACTATCCATAGCTTATCAGATATCATGGAGAATACCACTATACTCCAACATATATCTTTAACCATGATAGGGTCTCTAAGTATTGATGGGTTTTGAGAGGCTATCGCTAGCACTAACCCCAAAACCCATATTGGGCTTGATACCATCTCAACCCAAGGATCTACTCCTCTGAAGTTTATGAGAACCCCTCTCCAGAGATCTGCTGAGAAGCCCCTCAGAACTGTGCTACGCAGTGATACCACCTCTAACCCCCCTCGAGAATCTTCTATATAGAATAGATCCTATGGATCCATATGCAAGGGTTATTATAAGAAGCCCAGGCACCCCGCCCAAAGCTTGTGACTGGGATTCGCTTGATATCAATCCTCTGAGGGCCTCGGCTATGTGGTATGTTGGAAGCGATAGTGGTAGTAGCCTTAGCAACTCGGGGAGGACTATAAGTGGGTAGAGGGCTCCTGAGAATGTGAATATAAATGCCTGTGAGAGGTTCAGTATCACGGGCGATCCTAGCCTAGCAACTGCTATTGATAAGAGGAATCCGAGAATAAATAGCGGGATCATTCCAATAGATATAATAGCTATGCTCTCTATAGCAGCGATCACCCCATATCTAGAGAGAGCTATATATATTGCCGGGGCTGCTGTGGCCATAAAGATAGAGAGTCCGAAGATCATCATTGGAATAGCCGTTGCTACGAGGACAGAGGATAGGCTTATAGGTGCTGCTAGGAGGGCTTCGAGCCTCCCGCTGAGCATCGATGAATATGTATACTGCCCCATCGCTGACAAGATCATCATTGAGAGCACAACGATAGAGGATCCCACGGCTCTATAGGCAAGGAGATCTATATTGGATGTGGCTGGGAGAGATCCAGGCGATCCTCCAAATGCGGAGCCCACTATATATAGAAAGCCTGTGAAAACGTAGGTGAGGATGATTATAGCAGTTATAGACCATAGATCCCTTATTATGAACTCCTTAACCTCGGCCTCCAGCACTGCTAGAACAGGGCTTAATCTAGATCTTTGTGGAATTGCCTACCACCTCTACAAAGACGTCCTCAAGACTCGGCTCCCTAACCCTTATAGATGCTATTCTAAGGCCCAGAGATCTTGCTTCTGAGAGTGCTTTCTCGATTGAGGAGGCTATATCCTCTGAGGATCTTGTTCTAAGCACTGCTATCTCTCCATCGTTCCTCATAACCTCGAAACCCTCTATCCTAAGACTATCAGGTGGATCTAAAATCTCTATCTCGATATATCTCTGTCCACCATATCTCCTCCTAAGATCCTCTGGAGATCCTGAGGCTACTATCTTCCCACCCATTATCACAGCTATATCGTTGCATAGGATCTCGGCTTCCCACATATTATGGGTTGTGATCATTATGCTTCTACCCTCCCTAGCAAGTCTCCTAAGGATCTCCCTAATCCTCCTAGAAGACACTGGGTCAAGACCTATAGTAGGTTCATCAAGAATAACCACGCTGGGATCGTGGATCAGGGCTTTTGCTAGTGCGAGCCTAGCCCTCATACCAAGGCTATACTCCTCATAAAGCCTATGCCTCGAATCCCCCAGATCTACTAGGTCTAGAAGCTCCTCAGCCCTTCTCTTTGCATCAAACCTGCTGAGGCCATAGAGCATCCCATAGTATATTAGATTCTCCAACCCCGTGAGCCTAGCATAGAAGCCCCGATCAGCAGATAACACAACCCCGAGAACCTCCCTAACCCTTTTAGACTCTCTAGTAACGGAGAAACCCTCAACATAGGCATCACCACCATCTGGGAGCAAGATAGTTGCGAGGATCTTTACAGTAGTTGTCTTACCAGCACCATTAGGCCCGAGAAGACCAAAGATAGACCCTTTTGCAACAGAAAAGCTAACACCCCTAAGAGCATCTACAAAGATCTTCTCACCTCTAAAGACACCCCTCCTCCTCTTAGTAACATATCTCTTCACAAGACCCCTAGCATCAACCGCTAACATCTCTAAACAATACCTTCTAATCCTATTGCCCAAGCCCCTTATTAAAGGCTATATTTAAGGCATCTAGATCTCTCAGAACTACTAGTTACAACTGAAAGCCCCGCCCCCTTAGGACGGGGATAGCGATATGCTTTAAGCTTTGATGCTAGCACTATGGCTAGATGATGAGGTAATGATGTTCATGACAGCAAGGCCCCCAGATGATCATGGATGGGGGCTGGCATCAATAGCTCCGAGTCCCCGAGAGGGGATAGGGGTAATTGGCTGGAGACCTGGCCCAGAGCTAAACCAGGCGAGAGATCAGTGATCTACTATAGAATTGAAAGGCTACAACACATAATGCTAAGAGTCCATAAGGAACCGATAAATGGGTAAAAAGGTGAAGAGAATTTTAATTGCAAATATATGCAATCTACATAGCTATTGTTATATTTCCTGTCTTGCCTGTGGGTTTTCTGCTTATTTTTAGGTCATATAAATTCCTCACGTATATAACTTGGGCTCGTTCTCAGCTAGCTACAACCTACCCCACTTCCTGTAAGAACTTAATTTTAAGATTTTCTTAATTTCTGATAATACTCCATGATTATAGAGGAGATTTCAGCTACTTTTAATGAACCGTATATTTTCGTTGATAAATTTAATAGTTTTTTAGCTATTTCTAAAACTTCTTCAACATCCCTGTCTTTTATTGTGATATTTAACTCGTAATCGGCTTTTTTCCTCATCACAAATAATTTGCCATACATGTTTCCTAGATGTATATCTACTCTACTAATAACGCTTTTAATAAGTGAATGAGTGAGACCTGATGTGGAGACGCGTTCGAATTGATTTAGTAATGGTGTATTCACTAGCTTACTTCTGACTAGCTCCCTCATGGTTAAAAACGTGGCATAATATGTTCTACTTATTGCTGTTCTTAATACTGCTTCTTTAATGTGATAGTATCTCTGATCTGCATAGAGTTGCTCCGAAAGTTTTAAGAAGTCCTTAGGGTCGAGAGGCAATCATATTGCCCTCGTAAAGAATATATCCACGTATTTTAGAACGTCTTCCCCCAATGTGGATCTAAGGTGGTTCACCGTGCCCTCCCAGATCTTCAGCATCTCATCAATATCTTTAACGTTTATATATACTTCTATAAATGGTCTCGGCTCATAGTATCCCTCCTCGCCTAAATCGTAGACATCAAATAGGTATCTGGCTACAGCAACACCTATGATCCTCAAATAGAGGTCTATATATGCTGTGATACGGATACATAGAGGTATAAGATTCTCGGCAAGAGACTTGAAAGCGTTGGTTATGTGTATCATATTATTGCTTGTTAACGACATTAAAGAGGCTCTCAGTATATAAATTTGAAGAAGTTCTATACCTAGTTCCGGTTTATCCAATAGCAACCCCTGTTCTAGAAACACATATTTCGAGGTATTATCTGGGAGGTATTGAATACCTGTTATATATGGTAGGGAGGTGTAGTTGAAAGCTCTGTACGTCTCCATGCAATTCCCCCGCCAGCTCAATTCAAGCAAAGTACTTTCTTATGGACTCTAAGATCTTATCTATATCTTCTATAAACTTTAGTACTAAGTGAAAGTCTACCTCACGTTTAATTACTTGAACATATATTCTCTTCTGAGGAGCATTAACATCAGGATTTATAATTATGTGAAACCACCTATAGAAACTCTCTTTCGATATAGGCTCCTCTTCATTACTAAAAGAAATAGAGAAGGGTTTTAACACCTCATCACCTATTCTCAACCCTATACCAAGTTTTTCACGAAGCTTGGTAACGAAGTTGTCTATGTCTAGCGGCTGTGGTTCAAAGCTTACTTCATAATAATGACATATCTTATCTAGTGGATAGCCATGTCTACTAAACGATTGCCCTACAGCCTTCAGCGCCTCTACCACATCACCAACAACTCCCTCAAAGGCTAATAGAAACTTTACATCATCCCAGCTAATTCTAACGGATTTATATGAAGCAAGAGGTCTTCTTGGAGGCCCTAAAGCTATCTCAACTCCTGGGGCTATAGACACTTTTGGAGGGGGTGCCATTGCTTCAGCAAACCCTGCATCACGTAAAATCTTCCTCAATGTAGCTTCTGGGATATTAAGCCAGAAGAACATTGCTACAGAAGCATGATACTCAGTGGTTAGTGCTGACATTAAGCCCGCCTCCTCTATATAATCAAGTTGAACTAATTTAAAAGCTCTTATAAAAACTCATCACATTTCTATTCTTTGCAATCCCCATAAGACGGAAGAAAGATAACGCTGTATTTTTCATTTTCAACTTCTTTGTTATTTTATGTAAGAATTTTTGAGGTAGTTTCATGCAGCTTACGATATTGCTATTGTAACACTATAAGCAAGATCTTATCTATAGCGTGGCTTAGAAGTGATCAGATATTCTGGTTTCATCGGGTTTTAAGCCCTTCACCTCATCACCCCCTATCTAGCTTCCATACCCGTTCTTCGGGAGCTTATCTCACTTGGGCTAATATGAAGCCTTATCGAGTGCGTCTCTCTCACAACAGCTCATCGAGATCATAGTAGCACCCTCAATAATTATTCAATTCATAACAGATGAACCTATAGGTATTAGGTTATAATGTAGATGAATTAATAAATATATGGTATCCGCGTATCTAACAATCCTAGGAGGGCTAAGCAAAAATTGATATCAATAAGCCACAAATATACATAAGTATTAAAGTAGTAGTTGAGGGTAGCGATAATTCTATTGTTGCTTCGCTTAACTGTGATCTCGGATCTATTTTGGATCAATTTGTAGCTTTAGGATCATCACACATAGATCACTGAATTCTCTCTCCTCCTTAGCTAGATCTTCGAGCTTATATTCGTATACATGTTCATCTTTATATGTGAGGTTCTCATAGATCTTCACAGTCCCCTTGAGTCCCTTGGAAACTAGATATCTAGCTACTCTCTGAGGACCGTCTCGATATGGTTCTGGGAAAACCACTATCTCTCTACCAATAGATGTTGCCTTGATGATCTCCTCGTAATACCTCTCAGCACCTTCTGCATGGAGGGAGATGAAGATGATCTCTGCCATGTCGAGCCCTTCCCTTGATAGCGCTGTGTTAAGTGAAGAGACTCCTGGTATGATCTCACATTCTATTCCATAGGATCTGCATAGCTTTCTCAGCTTTTCCATGAGTTGCCAATCAGATACAGAAGGATCTCCATGGATCAGAAATGCTACACATCTACTCCTAGCTAGATCCGCTATATATTCTAGATCTCTTGCTTCTGTTAGATAGCTGATCTCGACGATCTCTTTACCAGCTATTAACTTTGAAAACCTCCTAATCACACTACTCCAGCCGGCTATGATATCGCAGTTACCTAGAATCCTATGCCCTTTCAAAGTCAATAGCTCAGGATCTCCTGGGCCAACCCCGATGATATATAGCAATACAAAACCCTAAACAATATCTCTCTTGGATGTTAAAGCCTATATTGTTCGAGGCCTTTTTAATAGATGCTCTAAGCTAAGGACATAGATCCCAGAGCTATATATTCGAGGAATTCTCTAACTAGGATCACACAACTATTCTTCCTCTCTCAACCCTATATTCTATTGGTTCTATGCAGTGTGCTGTGAACCTCATCTTCTTTATATATAGGTATCTCGATATCTTTTTCTTCATAACATCAGCCTCTATATTAGCCACCACTACGCCGTCTAACACGTTTTCAACAGTTTTTAGCCACTCGGCTATCTCCTCCGAGTCTGTGTGAACCACGACTAGAGTTGTTATCCCATATCCTTTGGAAACAACAGCCCTCACCCTTTTCAAAAGCTCTGTAGCACTGCTTATCTCTCCAGAGGATAGGATCTCGTTATATGAGTCTATAATCATAACCCCTCTACCCCCCTTTTCAGATACATATGAAGCCTCGATCCTCGATGCCGATAATATTTCCTCTGGTGATAGTGATTGGAGAGATCTCGAGATAATATCTTGGGAAGGTTTGAGGGGAGACATTCTATAGGAGAAGCCATCTATTATCCTCAGCCTACCACTAGCTATCGCCGATCTAACAGCCTCCTCCCCAACCAGGTTTGAGAGCGAGCTAACAATATGTGGGGGATCGTCATCCAATGCCATATATATAATATACTCTCCTTTCGAGAGATGATATGAAGCTATATTCCTTACAAGAAGACTCTTACCACCTCCTGAGGGGCCTACAATAGCGATCATAGATCTGGGATCCACATACTCCACACACCAGTCAAGAGCCTTGACACCGAATATGAAACCCTGCTGGCCAGCCTCCAAGATATCCCCATATCTATTGTTTTAGAAGTCATATATCTAGACCCAAACGCCTGGCTTGTTTAGAGAGATGCTTGAGCTAAGCTGTCTAAAAAAGGATCACCAAGGCTATCCTTCCTTAATCCTCTTGTTTATAGCTTCGTTGATCATTATGAGGGCAAGGCTGTATATCACTATGAAGATCGATGGATAAGCTATTGCCCACCACTTATCTCTATAGATAGCGCCGGTTGTGAATGCCCAGTATAGGGTCTCACCCCATGTTGGCTGCTTTATATCGCCGAGTCCTAGGAATATAAGCGTTGTTATAGCGTGAACCGAGTATATGAGGTCCTGTATGAAGGAGACCACGATCAGGGGGATCATATTTGGTATTATATGCCTCACAATGATTCTCAGAGGCCCGGCTCCAATTGCTATTGCAGCCTCAACATATGGAGAGCCCTTGATAACAACAACCTGTGACCTTATTATTCTAGCCGTTGATGGCCAGGAGAGGATCCCGAGAACCAGGGCTGCTAGGTAGTTGTTAGGAGGAACATAGGCTGAGAGTATGAGGAATACGAAGAACGATGGGATCAATAGAAAAATATCCGTCAGCCTCATAAAAACCTCGTCAACCCAGCCACCGATATAGCCGCTTATAGCACCCATTACAAGCCCTATAGATACTATCAGGGTGGAAGCTAGCGCAGAGATTACCATGGTATATACAGTTCCCCAGATAAGCCTTGAAAAGAGATCCCTCCCAAAATAATCTGCGCCCATTATCAGGGAGGGGCTTGGAGGATGATAGGATTCGGCAACAAGAGCGTTGGGATCGTTCCTCGCTATTTGGGGAGCAGCGATGGAGAGTGCTATAAATAGAGCTATTATTGAGAGCCCCACAACCCCTCTTAGATCGTATAGCACATATTTCCAGAGGATCTGTGGAATCCTCCTCATAGGCGATATAACGGGCCTCACCATATAGGGAGACACCTACTTAACCCTCACCCTAGGATCTAGAGCCATGTAGAGTAGATCTGCTGTGAGATTAGCTAGGGATACTGTTATAGATAAGAGGAGGAAGACACCCTGTATCAAGGGATAATCCTTATTCAGTATCGCATTTATAAAGACATACCCCATTCCAGGGTATGAGAATATGGCCTCGGCGATAACAGCTCCAACAACTATGTAGCCGATAGATATAGCTGTGGATGTGACAACGGGGAGTATGGCGTTCCTAGCAACATTCCACATGATCCTAGACTCCTTCAAACCCTTTGCCCTCATAACCAGTACAAAGTCCTCCTTCAGAATAGCGATCATGTTATTCTTCATAACATAATATGTATGGGGCAGCCCGATTAACACAAGTGTTATTATAGGCAGCGCTGAGTGGGTGAGAACATCCATTACAAGCCCTATAGAAAACCCTTTTGAGATATATTCATATGAATATGCATGGGATATAGGGAACACACCTAGCTTGACACCGAATATGTAGAGGAAAACCAATGCCAGAAGAAAATAGGGCATAGATAGTATGAAGGACATGATGCTAGATAGAACCGTGTCGAGCTTCCCACCCTGCCTAGCAGCGGATATCATACCCAGTGTAATCCCTATGATAACCCTCAAAGAGATCACTATGCTAAGCAGAAGAACACTCCATGGCAGGGCAGACGCTATTACATCTACAACAGGCCTCATGTTATATGTGAAGGAATATCCGAGATCGAGCCTCGCCAGGCTTGCTATATAGGCTATAAACTGATCCCATAGGCTCCCCCTCAACCCGAGCCTCGCCCTTATAGCCTCCGCCTCCTCATTAGACAATCCATATGTCTGTTGAAGCAGATCCACAGGGTCTCCTGGAGCCAACCTAGGGATTATGAAGGAGATTAGAGTTGCAGCGGCTATAACCAAAAAAGTATTTACAATTCTCCTCACGATATATTTTGTTGAAACCATTACCTCCCGATCCTCCTCCTATATATTAGGACACCCCCTAGGATAGCTATGATAAGAGCCAAGGCGAGAGGCACTACAAGCCAGTCTAGAGAACCCCTCTGCACCCCCTGTGTCTGAGGGGAGACGCCGGTGGTTTGGGTCTCCACTGGGGTTGTTCTAGCCATGGTTGGTGAAGGGGTAACTGTGATTACTGATGTGAGTATTTGGGTGAGCTGTTGGATCGATTGGGTTGCAGCAGCTTGCCTCTTTTTAATGCTTAGCAATGTATCCAGCGTTTGGAGACCCGTCTGTATGCCTTCAACCCTATCTGATCTATATACCTTGATATCATATATGCTATATAGAGGTATGATGGGCATATATCTGTGGAGGATCTCCTGGATCTTCATTATCTGATCCCTATATGCCGTTGGATTGTCTGTGCTTAGCGCAGAGTCTATAGCGGAGTCTAGCTCTGGTATCCTCACCCTAGCCCAGTTTGTGCCAGGCGTGTTCTGCCCTATCTCCGCTGTTGCGTTGCTGTGAAACACTGGTTGGAAGAGATATGCTGCAGGATCATAGAGCATGAGAAGACTATATATCCTGGATCCAAAGAATATTGTGAAGGCCCCCCTATTCCTTATATCCACATATGTAGGTAGAGCCACTAATCTTATATTTACCTCGATACCAACCTTCTGGAGATCAGATGCTATAAGCTGGGCAGCGGTTAGCCAGTCGCTTATAGATGGGACATCAAGCTCGAAGCTAAGTCTCTTCCCATCAGGCGATATCCTCACCCCATCGGCCCCCTTCTTAAAGCCTAGTCTATCGAGGATCTGGCTAGCCCTATCAGGATCATATGCCATGTTTGTCCCATTCACCTCTCTGTTTAGCCACTGATCCTCAGCTACTGGTGGTATGAAGTTATACCTAGGTATCCCATAGCCTGCCCCGGCTCTCTCAGCAAGGATCTTCCTGTTTATCGCCAGGGAAAGGGCAATTCTAAAATCAGTTATATTTGTTGGGTAAACCTGGTTGTTTGTCCATAGATAGAATATATTATTTGACCAGGGCATAGGCTCGACAGATATCCCCGGAGATCCTAGGACGGTGGGGACATCTGTGGGGGAGAAATAGCATGAATCGATCTCACCTCTCAGGATAGCCGGTATTAGGGATTGCGTCGATTGATACAGCTTAATCCTGAACCTCTCTACATGTGGAGACCCCATGAAGAAACCCTTAGAGGCCTTCATAACTATCTCGCTCTGAGGATCATAGTATTCAAGGGTAAACGGGCCTAGAGTAACACTGAGCCCCGGATCCCCTGGCTTGATCACAAGTCTCGAGAAATCGGCCTCTGAAATGTTTGAAACAATATTTCTCCACACGTGTTGTGGAACAGCTATCCTACTGGCCACCGAAACGAACACAAGCGTTGTATTCCTGCTAACAGTGAACCTGAGAATCTTTTCCCCGGTTTTATCTACATTCACCACATACTTCAATATACCCTGTGGATCTAGGGTTTTGTTGAATGGGAGGTAGATGTATTTCCATGTGAAGATATAGTCATCAGCTGTTAGGGGTTTCCCATCGCTCCAATAAACGTTATCCCTTATATAGAAATAGACCTCCGTTAAATTGCCGGATCTCCTGAACTCCCATGAGGAGGCCGCCCATGGAACGAAGGATCCATTGGGAGAGATATAGATCAAACCAGTAGAGAATAGGATCCCAGATACAACGCTGTCAACACCGATAGCTGTGAAGGGGTTGAGGTTGCCCCTCGCAGTCCCCGGATATCCCCATATATAGTCGCCTCCCTGGGCCTCAACAGCTACATATGTATTGAGAAGAGGGGCAATAACTATCATAGCCAGAATTATTGTAACAAACATACGCCTTTCCATATGGATACCCAACTATAATATGCAGCAGGATCGTAATAAGGTACTTGTTACGTAATCTTTAGAGTGGGGACCTTGTTTATAAACCCTGTGATCGCTCATCCTTTAGAGGTTCTAAATATATCAAGGGTAGCTCCCATGATGGTCGGGATCGTTGAGGGTTTCTACGGACAGCCTTGGGATCTTCTTGACAGGATATCCATGGTATCCTATATGGGGAGGGTCAGGCTTAACCTATATATCTATGCCCCCAAGGATGATCCCTATCACAGGGTTTCGTGGAGAAGCCCTTATCCGCAACACCAGATGGAGGGCTTCTCAATGCTCATAGATGCCTGTGCTAGAAATGGTGTTGCGTTTGGCTATGCAATATCCCCTGGTCTTGACATTGATTATTCCTCTAAGAGCGATATAGATATCCTTATAAGGAAGCTCAGCATGTTCATGGATCTTGGTACGAGGGTGCTTGGAATCTTTCTAGATGATATACCCCCTGAGCTGAGGGGAAGAGGTTTTAAGAGCCTGGCAGAGGCACAGGCATCTATCGCGAATAGGGTATATAGAGAGCTATCCCCAGACAGGCTGTTCCTCGTGCCAACCTATTACTGGGGCTATGAGGAGGGCTATTTGAGAGAGCTCGGCTCTCTTCTAGATAGTGGCGTTGAGATCGTCTGGACCGGCAGGTATGTTGTCTCGCCAACAATAGATCTCGATGATATTGAGAGGTTTAGAGAGATAGCAGGTAGATATCCTGCTATCTGGGATAACTACCCCGTCAATGACTTCTTCATGGTGAGGGGTGTTATAAGGCTGCATATGGGTCCTATAAAGGGGAGAGATCCAAGGATATTCGCTGTATCACCTGCATATATGTCTAACCCTATGAACCAGGCCGAGGCCTCTAAAATACCGATCTACAGTATCTCGAGAATAGCACGTGGATATGAGCTCGGAGATATGGTTCTAGAAAAAGCTGTGGAGCTAATAGCCGGTGAAGAGGTGTGGGACGCTCTAAAACTCTTCGTAAGGCTTAACAGCTCAAGCCCGCTAGACCCTGAAGCAGATTTCGAGCCAAGTGGTGGGGAAGCTAAATCGCTAATAGATATGGTAGATACTCTCAGAAGAAGCCTGGGCAATAAAAAGCTCCTCCGGGAGATAAGCCCCATATTATCATTCATAGAAAGCCTTGCAAAAACCCTTGCAAGGGGTGAGAAAATGCCTAGTAAAGCCTATAGAATCCAGACAGCCGGGCTATATGATCCGCCCATTAGCGATGAGACCATGGTAAGGGTCTTCGGAAGGGTTACTAGGAGGAGGCCTATGTGGATCTCGTGAGGAGGCTGTTCTATTTGACCTCTCTAGGAGTTGATGTTTTCCTAGGCGAGGGTATTTGGAGAGCATATAATGGGAAGAGAATCTCGATCATGTGTAACTCTGCTAGCATAACATCTAACTACACATATACACTAGATGAGATATCTTCTAGAGGATTAAGGATCCAAGGTATCCTCGTCCCAGAGCACGGCTACTGGGGATTTCTCCAGGCTGGAGAGGAGGTTCAACATTACTATGATAGATATCTAGGATCCTGGGTATATAGCCTCTATAAGGCTTCTAGGGAAGAGGTGAGGAGGATTCTCGAGGAAAGCGATGTTCTATTAATAGATATCCAGGATCTCGGCCTCAGATTCTACACATATCTATCCGCAGTCCTCGACCTATTATCTCTGGCTTCAAGGCTGGGGGAAAAGGAGGTTCTGATCCTCGACAGGCCTAATCCCCTCGGAGGGGTATTGGTGGAGGGGCCTATCGCAAGGGAAAATATGATCTCAATTCTCTCCCCATATAAGATACCGATAAGATATGGAGCAACCATAGGCGAGATTGCAAGGCTCTATGAGAATGAAGAGAGCCTCGGTATAGATCTCCGTGTAATACCTATGAAAGGATGGTCAAGAAAGCAAGATATATTGGATATAGCCATGCCATGGGCCCCAACATCTCCAGCAATACCTACACCCGACACTGTATATCCATATGCCCTAACAGTATATCTCGAGGCGACAAATATAAGTGAGGGTAGAGGGACATATACCCCTTTTAAGGTGATTGGAGCACCCTTCATAGATCCTATAAAGCTTTCGCAAGCCCTTGGAGACGCAATTAGCAGAGATACAGCTGTTTTCAGACCTACCATGTTTAGACCCCTATTCTCCAAATATAGTGGTGAGATGTGTGGTGGCGTATATATACATATTATAGATAGAAAGAGAGTTAGGGTCTTCGAAACAAGTCTCAAGATCCTTAGCACCCTATATACATTATATGGAGATCACATTGAACTGATAAAACGAGGCGATAGGTTCTTAATTGACATACTATATGGAGATCCAAGGGTTAGATCTGTTATCACAGGCCAGCTCGATCTATATAGCTATATCTCATCTATAGATGAGGAGATTCTAGGCTACAGAGAGAGGCTGGAGCCAGTTAAGATATATAGTTAATCCTCCGAGGATCTCTGTTTAAATAAACACTCAGGAGGAAGATCCTTTCTATCTCCTGACAACAATCCTCTCCTCGAGAGAGCCAGGAGCAGGGATGAGCATTCCTGGCTAAGAACGGGATCGCGGATCTCCACCTCGCGGCCAACATAGCTGACGATGGCCCTCCTGATCATGGGACCCCAGATATCTTTGTTCGCGTGGTACGTAGAACCCACAATGGCCAGTGGTAGAACCCCTATTTTATCTGCAATAGCTCTATAGGCTATCGCTATCTCTTCAGCCTCCTCCTTAAGGATCCTGATCGCCACTCTATCGCCCTCCCTAGCAGCTTGAAAAATGTCTATCGCGAAAGATGCTATGAGGCTCTTGATGTTTCCACCAGAATATATGATCTTCAGGAGATCCTGAGGATCGCGCGCGCCAAATCTTCTTAAAGCCCTCTCAACCAAGGAGGTTGGTTCTAGCCTACCATCTAAGGATCTATAGACTGCTCTGAGACCAATAATACCTATTCTCCACGAGCCCCCTTCATCGCCTATGAGATGACCCCAGCCCCCCACTCTTATCCGCCTCCCTCTAGAAATGCCTAAAAAGCTGCTCCCAGTACCCAGGATAGCTATTATACCATCACCTCCTAGAAAGGCTGAGTAGTGTGCAGCCTCGAGATCCTCTATAATTTCTATGGAACCCCTATCGATACCAAGCATACTAGATATACAGTCTGAAAGATTGCTGTCCCATGCACCTCCAAGCCAACCTGCTAGCCCTGCGCCAATGAAAACAGGTTTAAGCTCTCTCTCATATTTGATAGCCGATGATATAGCTCTGTAGATGTTCCTGCAGGAATCTATAACTCCTATTGACGCCGGGTTTCCCGGGCCTGAGAAACCGTGACCCACATATAGCCACTCGGTGGTTATAGCTATAGCAACAGTCTTTGTCGCTCCAGCGTCAACACCGATGAAAACGTCCTTATCCCCCATGATAAAAGCCTCCGAGGCTTTTTGCATTTATAGCTTAGAGATGCTTTACATACTTTTTGTACTTTTCAAGCAACATTCTATTTAGATCCTTGCTATGCGGGATATTTACACTAACCCATATCTCAGGCTCATACCCCCTTTTAATCAGCTTCTCGATGGCTAGTATCTCGAGTGTGTGGGCTATGAAGGAGTTCACTATAGTCGATACAGGGGCGATTCTCCTGCCACCCAGTTCCTTGATCTCTACAGCGGCATCTCCTTCAGGCACCTTATTGTCTACAACGATATCTGCAACCTCATATAGCTTCTTACCATATCTATTCTCGGGCTCGAGCTTCTTAGAATATTCAACAGATGTTATAGCTATAACCCTTACACCCCTCTCCCTAGCAAGTACAGAGGCTTCTACAGGCACTGCATTTTTTCCAGAGTTCGAGATCACTATAAGCACATCTCCCTCGCTAGGCGAGTAATACTCTATAAGGGCATCTGCATATCCGCTGAGCCTCTCGATCATAGAGCTTTTAGCAGCCCCCGAGAACGGGCTTAGAGCTGTATCAAGCATCGGATATATCCTTGCAAGGCCCCCAGCCCTGTGGAACATCTCCACAGCTACTAACATCGAGTGGCCGGTTCCAAGCACATATATCAACCTATCATTCATAATCCCCATAGCCATCTCCTCAGACGCTCTCTCCATGTTAGCCATCTCCTCAGATAAGATCCTCTCAAATATGCTGTGTATCACATCCCTATACATATATACATAACCCAACCCCATACCCATCACCCCAGATCAAGCTTGCAAGGCCTAGCCACCTCTCCTCTTACGCATTATAAACTCAGACTCATCCTCTATAATTGCATCTCTTATCTCCCCTACAATCTCATAGCCAAGGGATCTATAGAACTTCACAGCTCTATAGTTAAAACCCGAGACAAGTAAAAAGCTGTTCCCCCTATACCTAAATATATCTCTCTCAGCAGCATCCATGAGCAGCCTGCCTATCCCCCTACCCCTATATCTCTCATCAACCGCTATAGCCCTTATATATCCCCCCAGAGGGAATCCATCAAATACTCTGAAAAGCACGAAACCTACTACAGATCCCTCTAACTCGGCCACATATGCCCATCCCTCCTCAATAGAGGAGATAGATATGTCTATGCACATATCCCTACTATATCCGAGTGTTATATACGGGTCTGTTGAAACCATGATCCTGCAGATCTCATCTACATCTAGGATCGACGGCCTTCTTACCTGCACCAAGAGATCAGACCCTCGCCAGTCTAGACCCATACCACATTTTATCTAGAATCCTGGAAAACATATAAAACAATTGATCAAGCTCTTTTTACGTAACACCTTCCTTAAGAATATATACCGCTAATATTATTAGTAGAGGCTAGCAGTATGTCGAGTTCTAGTAGGGGTATAGAAGTACTATCGATAATGATAGTGGTGATGATCCTAGGATCTATATTTCTAAGCATATGGCCCCCAATATATATGATCAATGTATATGCACAGGAAAGCACGGCAATATTGAAGCTCTGCATACCATCACCTGGAAAGGTTCTGGATCTGAATCCCTATTTCTACATCGCATCACCACCCCTGACACACTGTATGATACTTAAGCTAGTGTATGAAACACTTGCTGAGGAGAAGAGCGATGGATCCCTAGAACCCCTGCTAGCTACTCAATGGAGCACTTCGCAAGATGGAAAGACAATCACTATAAAGCTAAGATCGAATGTCTATTGGCACGATGGCACGCCATTCACCTCAAGAGATGTGGCATTTGTTCTAACAACAATCAAGAGATATCCAGGTGGCGATGTGTATTCGATAGGAAGATACATCGAGTCTTTAGAGACACCTGATAATCTAACCATCATCATCAAGCTCACGCAGCCTTTCAGCAGGTTCCTATATTATCTACTCACAGGCTACAGGATCTTCCCTCAACATATTTTCTCGGATAAAAATATGGCTGAGTTTCCAGCAAGGGATCCGCGATATGCTATAGGAACTGGCCCATATAGATTGGTTGAGGCGAACTTCGATACCCAGATATTTAGGTTCGCTGCCTTCGAAAGATACTGGGGAGGATCTCCCAAGGTTAGTGAGATAGTTGTTCAGGTGGTTGATGAATCAGCACCTATCCCGGTTATGATGAAGACAGGGCAGTGCTCTATAGCATCGATAACTAATCCAGCTCTTGTTCCGCCTATAGTCTCTGATCCCTCCTTGGGGGTTGCCGTCTCTAGGGGATGGCCTTATCAGGGTTCATACTACACACCGGCAGGTCTTCTAGTTATAAACACGGCTGTGTATCCACTCAATATAACGGAGTTCAGACGCGCATTAGCATATGCAATAAATAAAGATAGGATAGTCCAGCTAGCGCTCCAGGGATATGGCGAGGTTGCATCGTCAGGTCAGCTACCTATGTCTTCGAAGTGGAGGCCCCCCGATCTAGAGGAGATAAGCTATAATGCCTCAAAAGCGAGAGAGATCTTAAGATCTATAGGCTTTGTCGAAGGGCCAGATCATATGTTCCGATACCCCAACGGAACACCTGTAAGCATAAAGATCATACATACGGGAGGTATAGCAAGCAACGTGGTGGCATTAATAATCCAGGACTGGAGAAATGCTGGCATTGAGGCATCCGAGGAGGTTCTCACAAGACTCACTTACGTCAATAACCTCGCATATGGCTACTACCAGGTTGCAATGCTGCTGACAAATAGACCGACGGATGTTGACTTTGTTCTAACTGTCTTCATGGACAGGAATACAACGCCAACTCCTATAGGGCAGCCAACTCAGTATTGGGGTTGGACTAGGTATGTTAATCCGCAATTCAATGCATATATCGAGAGGGCTAGATCCTCTCTAACAGATGGGGAGGCCTTTAAATACTATGCAGAGGCTCAGAGAATAGCTGCAAGGGATCAGTGGGTAATACCCCTCTACTATTCAAAAGCTATATGGGCCTTCAACAAGAGGGACTTCGTTAGTTGGGAAAAGCTTCAAGAAGGGGAGGGATATCCTACCCATGTGACCATGCTCAGCATAGCACCATATGCTCCTCAGACGCAACCTGCTGCAACAACTATTATATATCGAGAGCAGCAGACATATACAACTGTGAGGGAGTATGTGACATACACGCAGCAATACACACAAGCGGCGGAAGCATCGTCACCTATAGGTGTGGTGGCGATAGCTATCTTGATAGCAGCCGTTGCTGCCATATCTGTATACATTGTTCTGAGGAGGAGATGACATATCCATAGGTGGATCTTTTTTGGGCTATACGAATATAGCTATGAACATATCTAAGAGGATTTCCCAGGCACTCATCACTTATATAGTTGTGAATCTATTTATATTCTTTATACCAAGGATGATGCCTGGAAGCTATGTAGATTATCTGGCATCCTCCAGATTCCTACCTAGAGAGGCTGTTGAAGAGCTATATATAAAGCTGGGCCTAGATAAACCAGTATATATACAGCTTATCAATTACGTGAGGAATGTTATGTTTTCGCCGACGCCTGACTTTGGCTATTCATACTCTTTTTACCCGCTAAAAGCCTGGGACGTCATATCTATATATCTCCCCTGGACGCTCATACTCCTAACCATAGCCACACTAACAACATTCATCTATGGTGTTATGCTCGGCTTTGCAGCTGCTGTTTGGAAAGATAGATTTTTGGGCAGGCTGATCACAAGCTTCTCGATCTTCACTATGTCAAATCCATACTTTGTTCTTGCACTCATATTCCTTATGATCTTCTCTCAATATCTAAGGCTGTTTCCACCAGGAGGGGCTTATTCAACCACGCTACATCCCTCCTCCCCTAATTTCTTAGCTGATGTTATTTGGCATATGGCGCTGCCTCTTATAGCACTGACTATAGGGACATCGGGGCAGTATATCATATTGACAAGGACGATAATCACCAGCAATATGGGAGAGGACTTCTTCAGAGCAGCTGTTGCTATGGGGCTTAAGAGGTATAAAGTGATCATTGAATATGCGTTGAGACCAGGTATCCTTCCCCTTATAACTGTTTTTGGAATTAGATTTGGAACCATGCTTAGTGGAGCCCTTCTAACTGAGATCATATTTAGCTATCCTGGTCTAGGCTATATACTCTACCAAGCCATATTATCTAAGGACTTCCCCCTGATCCAGGCTTTATTCTATATGATGAGCCTAATGGTGATAGTTGCAAGCCTAGCTCTTGATATTCTATATGCTATACTTGATCCTAGGATTAGAAAGGGGTGAATCATGGGTATGCGCGTCATCATAATAGTGATTTCCCTGCTAGGCCTTCTAGCCCTTTTAGGACCTCTCATCGCCCCATACGACCCCTTTCAACCTTCTAGCACACCATATCAGGGTATTTCCTGGCACCATCCTTTGGGAACCGATGGGCTTGGTAGGGACATTCTTTCACAGCTATTAATAGGATCTAGAATAACCCTTGCAATATCCCTAGCATCATCTGCTTTATCCCTCGTAATAGGGCTTATAGTCGGACTCGCCTCTTCCTTCAGATCCATAGTCTCGCAAGCTATTTCAGCTGTAATAGATTCATTCATAGTTATACCTCCCCTCCTCATAATGATCTTTATAGCCTCTATATCAGGCCCCTCCATATATTCTGAGATCCTTGCGATCTCACTCTCATACTGGCCACAAACTGCTAAAACATATAGAGCTGAAGCCTTATCGATCTTTGAGAGGCCTTATGTCCAGGCTTCGATTGCCGTTGGAGGGAACATGCTTTGGATTATTAGAAGACATGTTATACCAAACATGAGCCATATAACCATAGCGAGTCTAACATATCTGCTGGGTATTTCTATTGTTAGCGAGTCTATAATGAGTTTTCTGGGCCTTGGCGATCAAAGATTCTTTAGCTGGGGTATGATCTTCTACTATGCTTTTATCCAGGGTGCTATCTACTACGGCTTATGGCAATGGATATTGGCACCAGCCCTTATAATAACCCTCGTGGTATATGTGTTGTTCAAAAGCACAGAGGATCTGTTGGCTAGATAGCTATGTAGAACTACTAGAATATTAAGGCTGCGAGCCAATACCTCTGGGGCGCTATTTATGAGGGTAGTTATAAGGCATGTCATAACCGTTGGAAGGAGATCCCTGGCCATTGTTATTCCAAAAAGATGGGCAGTAGCCCTAGGGCTCAGGAAGGGTGATAAGGTTGCTGTTAAGTTGAATAGAAATAGATCTATAGTTATCCGCCCTGTAGCCAATGCTGAGGATAGAGAAGAGGTCGATGTTAAATGCCCTGACATAGAGGGAGCCTCTATCGATGAAAAAATAACTGTGAAGGAGATGCTATCTGCATATATTCTAGGGCTATCATCTAAATGCATTGGAGCGGGGCTAGGCCTTAAAATCCAAGGGCTTATATCTAGCCCCTCAAAAAAGGACGAGGTAGATATAGATAGCTTCATTGAAAAGGCCCTGGATCATGCCGAGGATGCTGTAGAAACTCTTAATAGATTTGTAAGGGATTTCGACGAGAAATACGCAGAGAAGATCCACGAGATCGAGGATAAAATGGATCTCCTGTTCTATTCATTCATAAGGATCTCCGCACAGAACGTAATTGAGAGCCTCAGCAGGGGTATCGGGGCGAGAGATATTGCGTGGCATATGCTCAACGCAATCCTGATAAAAACCCTCGAGGATCTCATAGATTCCATAGATAGGCTTATATGGAGAATCCATGATTCTAGAGCCTCCTCCAGAGAGCTAGTCGAAATCATATCCAACATAGAGCGTCTAACAAGAGATATAGTAAGCTGTATAAGATATCCATGCGATAGCAATGAGGTGAAGGATTATTATGATAAGATGCTGATAATTAAGAGGATATTGAGAGAAAAAATGATCTTCTCCCCCCAACCTATACAGCCCGCCTTAGCCGAGGTTGTATCTATAGTTAATTCAATAGAAGATCTGATAGAGATCACTCTCGCAGCATCTATTAAAAAGATCGTGGATATCAGCGCTGAGAACCGGTTGAATCACGGGAAATATGGGGAGGGATAGGATGTCACACAATAGCCATAGATCCTGCCCAGGGAATGATGCATACCTCAGGCGACTAAAGTTATTAGAATACCGTAGATCTTTTTGAACAGCGTATCAAAGGGCTATCTCCCCCATGACAACCCTTTTCATAGCACCCGTTGCGCGGGGCACGTTATTTGGGATCCCGCTGAGGGTCTCATGTGCTAGTACCGCCATTCCAAGCGCTTCCTTGTACTTAGAGTCTATCCCAAGATCCTCGTGCCCCAGCATTTTCAGGTTAAGCATTCTAAACTCTCTCTCAAGCCACTTCATCATGGTCTTGTTCCTCGTCCCGCCTCCTCCAACTATTACCTCCTCTATATTGATGTAGGGTAGGATATAGCGTTTATAATTATATACTATGCTCTTCACCGTAAACATTGTAAGTGTCGCAACTATGTCCTCTCTAGAGAGACCCTTGGAAATGCCCTTCTCAATTATCTTCATAGTCATTTCCCTGCCGAAAACCTCCCTACCAGTTGTCTTCGGAGGAGGGGCCGAGATATATGGGTGGCCCATAAGCTCTTCCAAGAGCTCATCGTCTGGAGTCCCCCTTGAAGCTATCTCCCCGTTAGGATCGTAGCTAAGGTCTCTATACAACATTGACACAGCATAGTCTATCAAGGTATTTCCAGGCCCTGTGTCAAAGGCGTATACATCCTCTAGCGAAGCATTTGGAGGCAGGACAGTAACATTGGCTATCCCTCCTATATTCTGGATAGCCCTACCTATTGATGGGTGTGTAAAGAGGACATAGTCAACATAGGCTATTATAGGCGCACCATGACCTCCAACCGCTATATCTCTAGCCCTGAAATTACCCACAGTTATAACACCTGTGTGCTCAGCAATAACCTGTAAGGAACCCACTTGGAGGGAGCATCTAGTCTCGAAACCACCGCATCTCACCAGCTCTGGATAGTGGTATATAGTCTGCCCGTGAGAGCCTATGAGATCCACATCATCACGGCTAAGATTGGAGGTGCTTATCACATCCTTAAAAGCCTTAGAGAAGAACCTTGCCACTAGGAAGTTAAGGACACATATATCCCTAACACTCCCAGATGTGATAGAGCTTAGCACAAACCCCCTGAGATCTTCTGGATACGGAACAACACCTGAGACTAACATTCTATGCTTAATATTCCTTCCATGCCCCTCCAGCTCCACTATAGCTACATCAACACCATCAGCACTGGTGCCTGAAATAAGCCCTGCAACAATTCTCCTCTCAAGCCCGATCTTCCTAACCAACCTATCAACAAGGTTCATAGTAGCCCTCAATATGTAAGGCGCAGGGACATAAGTAGAATTAGATATATGATCTTAGATATTTTAAAGATTAAGATATATCTTCCTCGAGAATCTGCGGTGGAGGCGCTGATAGATGCCTCATCTCGAAGAAGCAGATCCCGAGGAGCTGGGTTTCTCTGGAGATAGGCTTAGAAGGGCTATTGAGTATATATGTGGATATGCACATAGAAGGCTTATCCCAGGAATAGAGGTTCTTGTAGTAAGAAGGGGTAAGGTAGCTATTCACGAGGCATGTGGATATGCCCAGATAGAGCCTATTGAAAGGCCTCTAAGACGTGGAATGCTATTTGACCTAGCATCTCTTACAAAACCGATAGCAGGTTCACTAGTAGCTGGGCAGCTCGTTGCAGAGGGTATTATACATCTTAAACAGAGAGTCTCGGAGATCCTTCCAGAATTCTCTAAAACCCCTGCTGGCTATAATGAGATTAAGGATAGAGTGAGGATATGGATGCTCCTAGCACACTCGTCAGGTCTCCCACCATGGCTTCCCCTATATAGATCTACAAGCGATAGGGAGGAGATCCTAATGGAGGCTGTAAGGAGTTTCCCAATCTATGAGCCCGGGACAAAGGCGATCTACAGCGATATAGGATATATGGTTTTCACAAAACTTGTTGAGGAGCTCACCAGCGAGAAATTTGATCATCTATTCTACAGCTTAGTTGCGAAGAGACTAGGTCTAAAGCTAACGCTCTATAACCCCTTAGAAGCAGACATAGATCAAAATAACATAGTATCAACCGAGGCAACCGAACATGGAGGCGTCCTCACAGGGATTGTACATGATGAAAATGCCAGAGCTATGGGGGGTGTATCTGCCCATGCCGGGCTGTTCTCGACTGCTGAGGAGGTGGGGCTTCTGGGATATGAGATCCTTAGGGCATATCGCGGTGAATCAGATCTCCTCCTCCCCCCAGCATATGCTAGATCCATGCTTAGAAAATGGATCTGTGGGGATCGGTGTTACGGGCTTGGATGGTGGATCTACGATAGAAGATCTATTGAAGCCGGAGGAGATCTTCTGGTTAAGGGATTCGGGCATACGGGATTCACAGGAACATCCCTATGGATCGATCCTATACTCGATATCGTGATCGTGATCCTAACTAACAGGGTTCACCCAAAGAGAGATAACCATTATATCAACCTGCTACGGCCTATCGCACATAATATGATAATCTCATCCGTCAAAGCCAATAGATCCTCCAACATAGCTGAAAAACCATAGCAGGGAAATAGCCTGGTAGAACAAAGTTTCACAGGATACTGGCTATAGAGCTCATGGTGATGCCCTTGAAATATCAACAAAAATGATAAGCCCCTATCCAGAGCTGAGAGGGTTAAAGCCATATCTAGAACCTTCTGGTAACGACATAAGGTGCCCTGCTATATATCACAATTGTTTCCTCGAACTGGGCTACCTGACCCCCTGCTATCTCTGTTAGCACTGGGTATGGGTGTAATGCGCCCTTTGCCCTTAACCTATCCAGGATCTTTTCTATATCCCTTCCTAGATCTGAGAGCCATCTTCCACAGAAGGGTAGTCCTTTAAACCTTGTTGATGCTTCTCTAAGAACTCTCTCCTCGCTCTCCGATGCTTTGATCTTTGTCTTTTTAACTGAGTATATCGTGACTAGATTCTCCTCAGCAACCATACCGGCTCCATTTGTTATGAATGGCTCCAGAGCATATACTCCTCCATCTCTGAATTTCCATGGCATGAAGCTTTCTGGATAGTTTGGTATGGATTCCCCTGCATGTATTCTATATCTATCGATTCTATGCCCGCTGAGATTTCTAATGGGTTTTAAGGAGTATCTCCTCGCCGTTTCCTCAACAACCCTTCCAACCTCTCTGAAAGATGTTCCAGGGGCTATCTTTTGGAGAGCTTTCTCGAGGGCTTCTCTCGCAGCATTTAGTATCACAGCATAGTCACCCCCAAGGTCTATTGTAATAGCTGTATCAACTATATATCCGTCGACATGGACGCCGAAATCCACCTTAACAAGCCCCTTCTCAGGGAAAACACTTGGATCCCCTACAATTGGGGTGTAATGGGCTGCAACAGATCCTATGGATATATTCACAGGAAATGCTGGCTCCCCACCATAATATCTTATCAAACCCTCTATCCTCTCAGCAACCTCCACCAGCCTAGCCCCCGGAGCAACGATCCTTGGGATCTCCTCTTTCACCTTAACAGCTATCCTACCAGCCTCTAGGTATTTCTTGAACTCCTCCTCAGTCAGCCCAACCACCTGGCCTAACTATATTATTTTTTCAACTCTATATAGCTATAATAGATCAGATTTTTGATCTGTCACCTTAATAACCTCAGATCGCCACTCTTAGAACTCTTCAAACTAATCCGGATAAGTCATATAAGCACTTGGCCTTTGGCTGCTGTTTTGGTTTTATGTTGGTTTATGTTTGTTGATAGCGTTCTTGGGTGGTGCTTATGATCTTTTCTGCTATAAATAGGTATTGAGGCTGACACTATGAACTCGATGAGCAATGCGAGAGGGAGGAGGGCACCCAATGAAGCCCCATGACCCCGAGGGGAGGCTAGCTCCTGTAGGCGGCATAGGGAGCAGACAGAGGGTAAGGGGGGCGAGCGGCGATACCAAACAACATGAACCGCAATGAAGACATGACCCCTAGCTAGATTAGAGACATTGATAGGGCGATATCTAGTTAAACCAAAAGTATAGCGATGAGGAAGAGGTCAGGTTGTATATAATAGCTGTTACGAGCTTATCACGTGTTTAAGTTTCCCTTAACGACTCCCCTATTGGTGTAGATAGTGTATAATATGCAAGTAACAGGCACCCCAACAGGGGATTCTACGGTTTTCCTTATATTCTGGATCATAATAAATATACTTTGGTTCATGCTTCTATTCACAGATCTCCCTGATAGGATTAGGATCTATAGGTGGGATAGGATCATAAGGTTTAGGCTATCACAGATCGAGGGGATGGCTCTGGAGACTCGAAAAGCTTCCGAGGAATATTTGAGAGAGATAGGTGTGAAAGATCCCAGTGGGTTGATAGATGGCTTCATAAACAATAACTTCCTCATAGAACCGGTTTCTATAGAGCCGACGGATATTATAAAGAGGCTGGGGCATCTGATAAGAGTGAGGGATGATAAGATAAAGAGCTATACATCCTCGATCTCGCAGGGCTTGGACAAGGCTAAAAGAGATAATATAGCAGTTATCCTCGAGATAAACTGGGTCTTCAACCTAGTCTACAGGGTTATTAGACATTACTATCTACTGGGTAAGAAGACGCAGAACTGGATCTTGCTAACACAGCTTGTAATCCTCCTCCCAGGGCTCATCAAGGAGCTAGAGGCATATAAGAAAGCTGTAGAACCCTTCAAGCTAGGGATACCTGTGGGGGATTCTGCAGGCCCTATGGTGGTATCTCTTCTAGCCCCCAACGCCGAGAGGATCGCAATAGCTGAGGAGACGGTATATAGCGTGACAGATATAGAAGGTAGAAAAGTATATCTCGTGAAAGCAGAGGGGCCGGGAGGCACTGTTGGTAGGCCTGGCGAGGCTGTTGCAAAGCTAGTTGATCAGCTTGGATGCAACATCTCTCGAATAATAACTGTGGACGCAGCCCTCAAGCTAGAGGGTGAGAAGAGCGGGGAGGTTGCAGAGGGTACTGGAGCTGCGATAGGCGATCCAGGTCCTGAGAAGATAGCTATTGAGAGGGCCGCGATCAAATGCAACATACCCCTAGACGCTGTTATTGTGAAGATGAGCTCCGAAGAAGCTATAACGCATATGACAAAGGAGATCTACGAGGGGGTGGTTAAAGCTGCAGAGGTTGTTAAAAAGATTATTAGGGAGAAGACAAAAGAAGGAGATATAGTTTTGGTAGCTGGCATAGGGAATACGGTTGGGGTTCTATAGCTTTCGAAAACATTTCCATATACAATATACAATCCGAAACCCAAATTCGTGTGAGGAGGGTTGCCCCCATTATCTTCTAATAAATTCTGTATAGTGGCATTTACCACAGTACCACCTCTCACCGCCGGGTTTGTAATAGCCCATCATAGATCCGCATCTTGGGCATTGCTTGTTTTTAGGCTTGATAGTCCCCTTCGACGGATCTATTGTGTAGAGAGAGGATCTAAATCTCTTACCCTTCTCCTTACTCATTAACCCCCACCCTTCTCCTCCTTCTTCTCAGATCTCTGCAGGAGATATTTCGGTTCAAATCTTTCGAGAGTAGCTCGATCTCTATATATATGTACCCATGCCTTTGATGAGTCCTTCCCATATTCTGTCTCTATCCTTCTAACAACAACAAGGCTTTTATCAACACCGAGGAGCTTCGAAACAGCCTCAATCACATCGAGTCTCGATGGGGTTCCCTTATTCCTATGCTCTATCCTTAGCACAGCCTCCTTCCTCTGGATAACCTTGTTCTCCTTCTGCGAAACCAACACATAGATCCCGCTGTCGAGTTTCGCCACAGGGCCCTGCTGACTCTCCACAGCCATTTCAACCGCCTATGGATAGTATAACTGCTGGCTTATTAGCAATAAAGATATAAGCACTCATAAGGATACCAATTGGTGAGAATATGGTTAACGTGGGGGAAAAGGCTCCTGACTTCGAGCTACTAGACACAGATCTTAAGAAGAGAAGACTCTCAGAGTTCCTTGCAAAGGGTAGATATGTGGTTCTAGCATTCTTCCCCGGAGCATTTACATCAGTATGCACAAAGGAGATGTGCACATTCAGAGATAGAATGGCCAGGCTAAATAACCTAGATGCCGAGGTAATAGGTATAAGCGTTGACAGCCCATTCGCACAGAAAGCCTTTAAAGAGGCTAACATGCTTAACTTCACATTGCTAAGTGACTTCAACAGAGAGGTTATAGAGAAATACAATGTAGTCCTACCAGACCTCCTAGGCCTCGGCCTAAAGAAGCTAGCAAAAAGAGCAGTATTTATAATAGACCCCAAAGGCATAGTTGTATATAAATGGGTCTCAGAAGACCCAAGAGTAGAGCCAGACTATGATGAAATAGAAAGAGTTCTGGAGAGACTAAAGAAAGGAGGATCAGTTAAATAAAATGAATTCGATATATAGTTTTTTATCTTCTAGACGTCAACAAAATTCTCTACTAGAGCATTCGATCTCTATTAGCTCTATTATAGCCGAGATCCCAGAGAGACACACAGCTAAATATAACACAATTATATGATCTCTTATCCTCACTCTAGATACTGGGTTTACACCTAGGGAAGCCCCGCCTCCCAGGGCGGGGAGGAGGCCGGATCTAGTCCTTATTTTAAAAGAGGTTAGGCCTTCACATGTAATAGGTTTGGATAAAATACCTCTAGATCTACAGCTGTCTAGGATTATAATAGATCTTTATAGTATATATAGGATCTCCAGATCCACCTAGCTATTGGAGAGATCCTCCTTAAAAGATCCTCAGAGTCATTTGACCATATTAATACCTCATAGAATCCCTCTTCATATCCTAGGTGAGAGATACATGATAAAACGCTCTGGAGAGGCGTTTCAGAATCTGTGCTAAGTAGTATGGCACCTAGGGTAGATCTGCATCTATCCTCTAAAACCCATGAGCACCCTGTATAAGCTATAGCTAATAACGTGGTATGGATTCTGCAGATATAGGCCCTATCATATATAGAGTTGATTATATATCTTGTAGGTGCCCATACGAGGCGTTTCCCCTCTCACGGTATTTCTAATTACTTTTAATCATTTTTAGTTCCGTGAGTGGGGTTAGCCCTCGGTGTGGGATCACCAGCTTCACCCGCACCTCATGGGGCTCTGTCGAGCCCAACGCCATGGGGCTCCCATCTGGGGATAGATATCTCAAACCAATATTGATAGCACCAATTACGTCTCTATCCATGGTTAGTCCATTGCTCAGCCTTGCTAGCCTCATCTGTATCTTTATAACCCTCACCCTTCTACCCCCTCTCAACGCAACGCGAATCACAGAGGGGGTATAGTTTTTGATAGGCTTCCTACTAAATGGTTCCCTCGATGATGAGTATGCCTCAGACTCCTCAACAACATATAATAGCTTGCTATTCAACACTTCTACTAATTTTGAGACACACCACTGATGAATCCTATGCCTCAGACTCTTTTTATTAGCATTGCCAGCCATTCTATTCTTACCCCTACGAACATTCCCAACAACTACAGCTGCATCATATCTCCTAGCGATCTCCTCGATTATCCTGGCTGTCTTGTATATGATATCCTCTTTCCTCTCCCCCTCTCTGAGCCTTCTAAGGGCTTTCCTAGCAACCCTATCCCTAGTAGATCTGTCCTTAGCTATTCTTCCACGTCTCTCAGAATATGCTATAACAATCCTACCAATGCCAGTCTCAACCCTATAGATCTCATGTAGCTTTCTATTAATGAAGATAGCTAGGGTAACATTGTTCTCATTTATATCCACTGCAACAGCATTGCCAGGTCTATATGATATCTCGAATTCTTTTACAAGGGTTAGATATATGAGGATCTTCCCATCAATTAGCTTTAGCTTCAACTCGCTAGATAGTTTCCAACCGCTGTAGAGATATCTATGTAGTTGCTTATTATTCCTATAGGCTATTCTGATCCATCCCCTATGTGTTCTAACCTCTATAGCTCCATCTCCTAATCTCCAATCCTGAGAATCAGAGTAGATCAGCGTTATACTCCTTATCTCAGGCTTATCCTTTCTAGCCTGTCCCTTCTTTCTCAGCTTTTTGAATGATTTCGTCCTTCTAGAAGCGTCTCTATAGCATCCCTTGATAACCCTCGTAGGAATCCATGGATACTTCTCCCTAAACCTATTGTAGAAGATCCTATGCAGTGTCTCTTGAGAAGCACTATGTTTTAGAGCGTAGTCTAGCATTTCCTGGAGCATGGTTCTATAAGCTTCATTAATCTCTCTAAGTGCTTCCCTACCAAACCTATTAGTCCAACCCTCAAGAACAACAGTTCTCCTAAGCGTCTTTAAGAGCTTCTCCAACACCAACCAAGTAATCAGAAGTGTTTAAAAGTATTTAAATTTATCGCTAAACCTGCAACAGCCCCCAGGTGTTAGTGGTAGAAGTGGGTACCCCCTTTCCAGGATATCTATTATCTTCTCTAGATCCTCTTGATGAAGAGCATCTAACCTAGGGACCTCTGTAGGGCCTGTTGAGGGTAACGGTGGTATAGATGCGGAGAAAAGCTCTAGAATCCTCTTCATACCGAGGGAGGAGCATATTCTGTGAACCGGTATATTATTTCTAGATGTGAGAAGAGCAGCACCAGCAAGACCTATCTTCCTAGCCTCCTCTAAGAGCTTTTCAGTCATATATTTCCCCACACCCTTCCCCCTAACACCTTCTCTAACTCTAGCACCCATTAGCCATGCGATTTTATCAACTGGATATAGGATTGAGATACCCTCGATCCTACCATCTACCTCAACCCCGTAGAGGATACCACGTGAGAGAGCACTCTCTAGAACCCCTTCTCTGAGGTAATCGTTACTATCGAGCCATGAATATATATAGGGGAGATCCTTCTCCTCTACTTTTCTAAATAGCATGGATATCCGAATAATATGTTACTATAGCAGGTTATTTGGTATCAGCTGGGCTCCAAAGATGTTGAGGATCTGCTAAAGAGATAACAATAGATCTCGGTTATCTGATTATCGCTAAGGCGTTCTTTTCTTGGCAAAGAGCTTGATAGGGTTAACCCTATGGAAAACCCTTCCCGCCCCGTGGAGCAGGATGTTCGTCTTATCAAATATTATTCCCCACTCATCCACAAGCCCCTCGAGGATCCTTGTTAAGAGTACTTCAAAGATATATAGCTTCACCTCGCCAACATCGTACTTAGCATATACCCTTCCCTCGAGAATAGCTATAGATCCTTGGAGCCCCGGAGGTTTGATCTTGATGCTCGGAACTAGCTCAACCGAGAACTTCCTAACCTTATCAACAGATCTTCCAGAAACAGATCCTAGGTCATATACCAGTTGTAGCTGAGCATCGCTAGGCACATTTATAGTGGCCTCACCATGATACTCCAGACACTCATAGGTATATGTAGTTCTATCAACAGCCACAGCCACAGTTGGTGGCTCCTCACTAACAGGAGTATTCCAGCTAGCAGGCATCAGATTTACCCTCCCATCCCTACAGATCACACCTAGAACCACAGTTGGCCTTGGATGTAGCGGTCTATAAAACTTACCTCTATACTCGATATACATAGCATATAACCTCCATAGCTACTCTTGAAACAAGTAGCATATAAGCTGAAGGGGTGTTACAATTAAAAGCCCCCATTTAGGATGGTAGTAAGATACCTTGTCTTCCTAGAGAAAGCTTCTTCAAAAAAACTAAACCTATAGAAATAAATATATCGACATTGCTAGCTATCTGATTAGAGCCGGAGATAAAGATAGCCTTAAGAGGTTTATAATAAATATCGCTAGCGAGGCAATGAATATGATCGTTATTATAGCTAGAGAACCTTTTTTGTTCAAAGGCCTATTAACACTATCATCTAGATCCTCTAGTAGTCCTTCTTCTATATTAAATGTGCTTCTTCCTAGAATAGTTAAGAGGATATTTACGAAATATAGTACTCCGGATGTTATAAATATTATAGCTCCTATACCCAAAGCTATGGATGGGTAGATCCACTGCTGGAGCATTATATCGGGGGGTAGATAGGTTCTTCTTGGAGCTCCTTCCCATCCTAGGATAAGCATTGAGGAGCCCTGGATTGAGATGCCTATGAAGGATAGATAGATCTGGGCTATAGCTAGTTTAACGCTATATAATCTTTTATTGAATAGAGCTGGCACGATATAGTATGATAATGCCATAAAGGCTAGAGAGGTTCCTCCAGCTACTATGAAGTGGAAATGCCCTGGAACCCACATTGTGTTATGGAGATTCACATTTGTAGGCATCGAGGTCATGTTGATCGATGATACACCACCAACAGCGAATAGGATCATTGAGAATATGGCTCCCGCAAAACCCGGGTTTCTCCATGGAATAGCTCTGATCCACCCAAATAATGTTTCAACCCTTCTTGTAGATCTAATCATAGTCTCTAGAGCACTTAGTATTGAGAACGCCGACACCATAGATCCTGTTGCTAAGAAGTGCGATCCTATATTCCCACTAGCATTTTTGAATATAATGGAGTACATGGGATCTACGAGTATATGATGCCCTATCCCAGGTGTTACGAAGATCATAAGCAGTATAAGCCCTAGCTTAGCTAGAGGGGAGCTTACAAATTTGAGAAGGGCTAGGCCAGAGCCCAGCGCTAGGAGG